>NZ_CP037421.1:1636812-1817272 GCF_007748155.1 Gimesia panareensis | reverse complement strand
ACCCGGAATTCCCGCAGGTGCCGCGGTCGCGAAGAACGGCAGACCGCCGGCCGTTTCGTTGATGTTCAAGGTGTCGTTGTCGTTGGAACCTAATACCGTGAAGGACAGGATATCCGCATCGTCGCCCGTGAAGAAGTTGCTGCCGTTAATATCGATCAGCAGGTTCGTTCCACCGGCATCCAGACCGACGTCAATCGTATCGTCGGCGGCGTTCTGGAAGCCCGAATTGACCATATCCAGGACGAGATGGTAGGCACCGGCACTGGTGTTAACGTCTTCTATACTGGTAAAGCTGACGGGCAGTTCGGTATCAGGAGCGATAAAGTTAAAGGTTCCCGAACCAGGTGTTGCCCCCAGAACCAGGGCGGGATTCGTTACCCCGCTGAAGTCCATGTTCAACGTATCACCGGGCCCTGGCAGCGTCGGATTGCCCCCGTCGATATTGATGGGAGAATCAGATGTCGGCAGGATATTGAAGATATCGCTGTCGTCACCGCCGTTGATGGTGGTGAGGGTCGCGTCCACATTCCCCAGCAGGTCGACCGTCGCCCCGGCACCATCGGTAATCGGATCGACGTTGATCGTAATCGTCGTATCAGCAATCACAGAGCCGCCCAGCGTAAGCAGGAAGTCATCGCCGGAGTTGAGGACGACGTCCGCGCCGGTTGACTCGACTGTCACACCGCCGCCATTGATCGTCAGATCATCGCCGGGGCCGGCATTGTCCGTGGCCGTCAGCGTGACCGTCCCGGCAGCCGTCACATTGCTGGCCACTGTCAGCGGGCTGAAGGTGGTGATGGTCACGGCACCGTTCGTGGAAGCCACACCCGACAAGGGAGCCACATCACCGATGATCAGGGCACCGGTGTTACTGATCACCACATCGTTATTCGTGGTGAACGCAGCCAGCGTGCCGACGGCAGTATCAATGTCGCCGAGACCAGCGACGCCGATACCATCCAGGGCACTCAGGACAGCCTCGTCAGCTGTAATCACGGGCGCTTCAGTGGCATTGCTGTCGGTGATAGCTCCGTCAGTGGCTGTGACAGCAACCGTCCCGCCAGCGCTCTGGAGGTCCGCAATCGAAACCAGAAAACCTGATACCGTGAGATAGCCGCCATGGGCATTGACCAGGCCTCCACTCGTCTGACTGATACTCCCAGAACCGATGCTATCTGCATTCGCGATCACATTGACGATCGCAGCAGTTGTGGTATCGACGAAAGAACTTCCCGTCAGAAACATGTTATTATTGGAGAGAATATCGATCTGCCCACCATTGGTAATCACACCAGCGCCAATACTGAGGTCGGCTGCATTTAACACTGAAATGGTCGAAGCAGCACCTGTAGCTTCGATGTTTTCATAGGTATTCATGGCACCAACATTGAGATCGATGTTGCCGCCAGCTGTAATCCCCGCCAGACTGTCGACCGTATCTACTTCCAACAGACCAAGTTGACTTAAGTAAATGTCACCAGCGGTCGTATCGGCGGCGATGGTACCGACCGCCAGATCGATGTCCCCTGCTCCCGCAGCACCGATGCCGGTCGCGGCCCGCAGGGCTGCGGTATCGGCACTGATCAGAGGCGATTCGGCCCCGCTGTTATCGGTAATCGCACCGGCTGAGGTCGTCACCTGCACTTCGCCGCCGGTATTCACATTGGCCAGGTCGATGTTGTTGACGGCATCGATGTCGATCAAGCCGGTACCACTGCTGGTCACAGTGGAAGTGTCCGCCAGAGTCACGGCACCGGCAGAATCAATGCCGATCTCAAAGGTGCTGTTGTTGGAGATAATCGCCAGGGCATTCAGATTGAAGTTGCCGCCGGTGTTCTGCAGCAGCAGATTTCCGCCCGTTGCAGCGACGTTTTCGGTCACCGTCATGGTATCTGTCGAGGTAATCGTAGAAGGCGCTCCTACCTGAACCCCGTTGATCCCGCCCGCAAAACCGATGTTGAGGGCACCGGTATTATCCAGTTCCAGCCCCGCACCAATATTAGCTTCCAGAGCAGCGATGGCGGTTTCCAGGGCATCGCCCACACCGGCACCCGTGCCTGCGGTCAGAGTCGCATTGTTCGCGGTAATATTATTTCCGGCATTCGCATCGCTGATCGCACCAGCGGTTGCGGTTACCGTGACATCGCCGGAGGTTGTGATCTGCCCCAGCTGGATATTGTTGCCCGCGGTCAGATCGATTGTATTCGCGGTCGCGTCGATCACGCCGGCTGCGGCAAACGTGATCTGATCGTTGGCATCGACGTCTACCGTCCCGCTGGTTGTAAAGGTGCCGTTGACGTTGACCTGATTCGCATTCAGGTCCGCATTACCGGCTCCGATATCAGTCGAGTTGAGGGTCAGCGTATCATCGTTGCCCGCGTTCACCGTCAGGTTGGCCGAGAAGAGCGAATCGACGCCATTGACGATCACTTCATCAGCGCCAAAACCACCGGCCACTTCCGTGTTGATCGTCAGCGTGCCGGTCGGGCCTACAAAGTTCACTGATTCTCCGAAGAGATCCGAGTCGATGATCGACTCGCCATCGCCCACATCGCCGTCATCGGACAGCGTGATGGTTTCCGCACCGCCGGTGTAGCTGAAGATACGGTTGGTCGCGATGGTTGTATCCAGTACCGGTTCCAGTCCGGTATAAGTAATGGTCGCGGTGCCTTCACCATCATAGAAGACGAAACCATCATGATCATTGGTAAACTGGTGCTCGATGGTCGTGGCATCGCCCCCCAGAATCTCCAGCTTGTCGCCGACACCGGTGTTGCCCTCGCCGTTGAAGAAGATCCCGCCGGTCGGATTGAAGAAATCAGATCCGGCAGTGGGTGTGATTCCGGTGTTGTCGATAATCAGTGTGTCATCGCCGTCGCCGCCGTTGAAGGTGAAGTCGGTGACGCCGCTGAAGTTGATCACCGGACCGGCACCAATCTGGTAGGTCCCGGAATCAACCCCCGTGGCGGTAATCGTCAGGACATCGTCTCCCGCGGTTCCAGTGACGGTCAGGCTGCCGGCAAAATTCAGGTTTTCGATTTCATCGAAGACGACATCCTGGAACGAGCCACTTGCAGAGATCGTCCCCCCGTCCAGACCACTGGGTGTCAGGTTGGAGCTTTCCCCTGTGGGAGTCAGATAAGTCAGGCTGTCAGCCGGCATCGTGGGTGCAGCGGGATCCCCGCCGACAATATTAATTGTCGTCAGCACATTGGGATTGACCGTGATATCATCGGCGTCTGTTCCGGAATAGAGCGTCAGGTCTTCCAGGCCTTCATAACTGAGAGAAACGGCGCCAGCACCGATCACCGAGCCAACCCCGACCCCCGTATTCTGGATGATAATGTTATCGCCGGTCGCATCGCCGGAATCATCGACGATCAGTTCATCCGTGCCACCATAACCGTTAAAGGAGAACAGGCTTTCGACGCCATCAACAGTGCCGCCGTTATTGAGGCCACCACCGTTACCGTCGATAATCACCTGGTCGTCGTCACTATTACCGTACACATTGATGCCGGTGGCGGCATTGAGCGTCCCATTGAGGTAGGCTACACCCCCAACGCCCCCGTCAGCATTTCCGAAATCGAGGTTCACACTGATAGAAGATGTATCAGAAATCACACTGGCTGTTGAGTTGAGATACAGTTTGTCGCCGACCTCCAATATCACTGTACTTCCGGTCGACTGCACAGTGACGCCGGCACCAATTGTCAGGTCGTCTCCGGTCAAGCTGGTATCACCAGACTTAAGTATGATGTCACCGACCGTGATGACGTCATTAGAAACCTGTAATGCGCCGGCAGCAGTGATGATGACACCGCCGCCCGTAGTGTCTACACCCGCTGGATAGCCGGTTACCGTACCAATCGTCAGCGGACTGTTGTTACTGACCCGGAACTGGCCCAATGAGGCACGACCAGCGATTGTAGCAACAGACGTATTAATATCATCAGCGGTTCCCACAGTCGTGCCGGCTTCCAGATAAGCAGAGGCGGCCGTAATCAGGGTGGCTTCTACGCCGGTGTTGTCCAGGATTGCCCCGGTAGCAGAATCAACGATGACTGTGCCTCCCGCACTTTGCAAATCGGCTATCTTGATATCATCGTAGGCCATCAAATAAAGGTCACCGCCGTGCGCATCGACCAGGCTCCCTTCATCCTGCGTGAAGGCGCCTCCCGCAGGACCACCATAGTTGGCAAGCAGACTTATTATCGCAGTCGTAGATGTATCGACCAGCGAAGAGGCTCCCAGATTGAGATCATTAAAGGCCCGCAGACCGATCCCCCCGCCGTTAGTCTGCACAGTGTTGTTGATATTGTTATCAGTCTGTGCATCCAGCGTGATATTTGATCCGCCCCCAGTAGCTTCAACCTTCTGATTAACAGTCAGCGTACCACCAATTTGCAGATTGATATCACCACCGGCTGTAATCCCACTTAGACTGTCAACAGTACCGACTGTCGCTGCAGAAGGTTCCTGCAGATAGATGTCACCGGTCGTTGTAATCGCGGCCATAGTATTGATCGCCAGATCGATGTCCCCTGCTCCAGCAGCACCGATGCCGGTCGCAGCCCGCAGGGCTACGGTGTCGGCGGTGATCAGAGCTGCTTCAGAACCGCTGTTATCGGTAATCGCACCGGCTGAGGTCGTCACCTGGACTTCGCCGCTGGTATTCACATTCGACAGGGCGATGTTGTTGACGGCATCGATGTCAATCAGGCCGGTGCCACTGCTGGTCACAGTGGAAGTGTCCGCCAGAGTCACGGCGCCGGCGGAATCAATGCCGATCTCGAAAGTGCTGTTATTGGAGATGATTGCCAGGGCATTCAGATTGAAATTGCCGCCCGTATTCTGCAGCAGCAGGTTTCCACCGGTCGCGGTGACATTTTCGGTCACCGTCATGGTATCGGTCGATGTAATCACAGAAGCTCCACCTACCGATACGCCGGTCAGTCCACCTGCTGCCCCAATCTGCAGAGTCCCTGCATCATCGGCGTACAGGCTGCCATCCACGTCTGCTTCCAGACTGGTGACAGCCAGGTTGAGTTCCGATCCCGAACCACCGGCATTGCCAGTGGCTTCCAGTGTCAATAATGCTGCCGTCACCAGACTGGTCCCGGTAATCGAACCGTTGGTCGCGTCCAGGGCGACATCGCCAGAGGTTGTGACAGCCGCATCTAAGGTAATGCTGCCCGCATTGATGTCCACGTCACCAGAAGTCACGTTAGTGGCATTTGTCTGGAAGGTGACTGCATCGTCGGTGCCGGCGTTGACGGTCAAGTTGGCATCAAACAGACTGTCGACACCTTCAATATGTACGTTATCGGCACCGGTGCCATCGGTGGTTTTGATGATCACGTTGTTGGTGGCGTTGAGGAAGGTAACAGACTCACCGAACAGGTCGGAATCGATCTGTGATTGACCGTTGCCCACACCGCCGTCATCGGAGAGTGTAATCGTCTCTGCGGCTCCGGTGAAACTGAAGGTCCGGTCGTTGACGAGAATCGTGTCGACGATTGGTTCCAGGCCGGTGTAGCTGATAAAATCGGTTCCAGATCCATTCAACTGAACGCTGCCGCTACTGTTGCTGGTGAAGATATGCTCGACTGAATTCAGACTTCCGCCCAGCAGTTCCAGAGTATCATGACCACCGGTCCCCCCGTTGAATTCGATCTGCAGTGGAGTCGTATCGTCAATGCCGGTCATGTCGATACTCAGGGTATCGTCCTCACCATCTTCCCCGTTAATGACCAGGGTTCCCTGCAACGCAGCCAGGGGAGTGGAAGAGATAATATCGCCGGTATTGACATCTTTGATCACCACATTGGTCCCGTCGATCTCCAGGGAGTAATCATCGGGATTACCATCAACGGGCAGATCGACTTCGGGTGTGGAGTCGACCATATGGATCACAACATCGTTGCCGTTCCCTCCCACGTAGGTGATATAAGCACTCAGCCCACTGCCCAGGAAGTCTGTAATTTCAAATCCTTCCGGAAGCCCAGGGAATGTACCTGTAACCGGGTTGACTCCATTGTTCTGAATCAAAGTAAACTCGTCACCGTCAACGGGATCATAGCCGTCGATCAGGTTCAAAGCGGCGCCACCGAGATCAACGGTCCCACTCACTACAAACTGATCAAAACCAGATCCGGGGGTTGCGCCATTGACTTCGATGTCGAGTGTGTCATCGGCATTTAGAATTAAATCGCCGTTGATAATGACCTGACCGGGGCTGTTGCCGGGTGCCAGGGTGACACTTTTGTCGATCCCGGTTGCAGTAGTATCCACTGTCTCAGTATAAGTTCCGCTGCCGATTTTAATCGTCCCACCTGGTGCGACAGCCTGTAAAGCTTCTCCAATTCGATCAGGTGCACCGGTCTGTGCTCCCAAAGCGGTTACATTCAATACAGAGAAATCACCCTGAAAACCAGCGGTGCCGCCATCCGTATCCGTACCGTTATCCAGGAATGAAGTGAAGTCGACCTTCGAAGCGTCGCCATCAACACCGTCGCTCTTCATGGAATTGGCGATTGTTGTTTCGTCCGTGCTGCCCCACCAGTTGCCGGAAGCGTCGACAGTATCTCCACCGTAATGAGCGATGGGGTTGGTGATCGTTGAGGAGTCGAAAAAGTTGTCATGAGCGGCAACATCGGGCGTGCCATTGGAAACGGTATTGACGCCGATACCTTCCAATGAGTTGCTAAAGGCGTTGCCTTCGATACTGACATCAGCAACGAAGTCATTGGCGACGCCTGCGACCACGTTGTGGATGTTGTTGCCGAAAATGTCTACATTCGTGTTGCCCTGGTTATGAATACCGGCGACCCAATTATAAATTTCATTGTTCTGGATCGTGATGTTGTCGTTATTTCCATTATATGTGGAGAGCACACCACGACTTTCGACTCCCGTTCCAGGGCCTTCCAGAATATTGTTCTCGATCGTATGCCCCGTGGTGCCGGCAGTCATGAAGACGGCAGATTTACTACCAATGCCGGCCGGACCGGCCCCATCGACGATCTTGAGTCCGTCAATCACGACATCGTTCGCAAAGAGACGAAACCCGCCGGTCAGTTCACTTTCCGGGCCGCGGACACCAGGGTCAACCCCCGCAGCAATCCCGGCATTGGCACCTTGGATCGTCACAGTTTTGTCAACGTCGACGTTACCGGTGTATGTTCCATCTTCAACTTCGAGAATTCCGTCGGGTGTGACCAGATCGACTCCCTCTTGAATTCGATTGGTGGCACCAGCCTGACTGCCAAGGGCAGTCACATGCAGTGTGGAGAAGTCACCCTGGAAACCTGCGGTCACCAAGTCGGTATCGGTGCCGTTGTCGAGGAACGGTGTGAAGTCGACCATGAGTGGTGTGCCGCCATCTGCGTCTTCCATTAACGCTGCTATACTACTTTCGTTGGTGGTTCCCCACCAGTTTCCCGACGCATCGACTGCGGTTGTCTGGTCACCGAAATGTCGAATCGCTTTGGCATCGCCGCGGACGCCGCCATCGATAAATGCGTTGTTGTTGATGTGAATCGTGGATGCATCGATCCCCGATCCTCCATCGGGGGTACGCAATCGGATCCCGTGTGTCGGATCGGCAGCACCGGCGACATCGTTGTAGTGGATCACGTTATTCTCGATTGTCACGTTCTCTGAAACAGTCGTGCCGTACTGTCCTCCCCAGAGCTCGAATGCCTGCCCATAGTAACCAGGGTAGGCTTCGATGTTCTGGAATGTGTTGCCGACGATTTCACCATCAATTGTTCCAACCTGAAAACCAGTGAAGAAAGTCCCATCGAAAGTGTTTTCTCGGATCTGAATATTACCAGCATCACCCATGTTCATCCCGGTGCCGCCTGTAAACTCATTCTGTTCGACGACAGCGTCATTAATCGTGCCGCCGTTTTGGAAGATTCCCCCCGTCGTTCCAGCGAAGTGGTTTCCGACAATGTGCATTCTCTCGAAAGAACCGCCTGCGCCGACCAACAGCGCAGCTCCGTCTCCCGTGAACTGAAAGAGGTTTTGTTCGACTGTCAAATCATCAAACGAACTGGATTGCAACTGGATGCCACCTTGACTCCCCGGAATATTTGTGTTGTTGAAAATGTTGTTGGCAATGGTCAAGTTATTCGCACTTGCGTAGCTATCGATCGCACGTCCGCCGTTTCCTTCGAAGGAAAAACCGTCGATTGTGACATCGTCCGCAGTCGGATTAATCGCATAAAAACCAGCATGGTCGATGATACTTTCGGCTGCTCGGGCCATGGAATTCGGGTCGACACCTGCATTAGCTCCGAGCAAATCGACCGACTTGTTCAATGAGATCAGCCCGCTATAGGTACCCGCGGCGACTCGAATCGTGTCCCCACTGGCGGCTGCAGCGGTGACAGCATCTTGAATCGTCGCAAATGCGGTCACATTCCAAACGGCGTTCTGGTCCCCACCAGTGCCTGGGTCGGTATCGGTCCCAGTGAAGTCTGAAGCTGCGGTGTAGTCATCATCGACGAAAAAGGTCGTCAACAATGTCCGGTCCTCCAGAACTTCGGTCGTAGCGATCTGGTTGCTGCAGGCGGTTTGCCAGCGGCGGCGGATCGCCCGGCGGTCCCGGGAACGAAAAACAGGGCGTTTATTCACACGTGAGGTTAATGTGGAAAGCCAATTGGTAAGCAGCATCCTGTAAACTCCTCAGTAGGTAAGTAGTTCAGCTTAACATTGCGAAGATATATCGTTGGGCAGCCTGCTTTAAAATGGACATCTGTAACTTAAAACATCAGTTAAAAGCACAAACGATTACATTCATCTGAAAAAAGCAGCCTTTGTCTATCTTGTAAATTGCACCAGTAAGTCTAATTTTGCGCAGACGTCCTATTGTTACATTACTAACCATGAGTATCCAAAAATCTCTTACATTTCCATCATAAAAACTCCTATTATTCCAATTTTAACAAAATATCCTGAACGTGTGATTTTCCCCACATATTTATTTTTGACCACTTTTAACCTCTTTTGAACACTCAAATGATTCTCACCCGACCAATAATATTTATTTACCCCTTCTAACCCAGATATTTCTATTTCCCTTCTTTACTTGAGAGTTGCTGCTGGTACACAATAGGGGCACCCCGAAGAAATCACGCTTTGATTTCCGACAGGATCGAAGATCTGGTACTGCGGAGGAATCGGGTCACATACAAATTGAGGGAAGCGATGCGAGCAAAACATTACAAAGCAGGAATCTTAATGACTGCAGTCAGCCTGCTGACTGCCTGTCAGCAGGCTGATGAAGAGTTTCTGATCGGCAGATGGCATAGTTCGGGGGGCCCGAACATGATCTTTGAAAAAGATGGTACGGTTTACAGCATCAACCGTGGCCCACGAAGGAAAGGGCGCTATTACCTGGATCAGGAGTCGAGTCCGGCTACCATGATCATGGATATGCGCAGATCAGAGATTAATGCAGTACTGTATTTTGACTACAAGGCATTTTCTCCCAAGCACTTTCAGCTGACCCCGACCTATGTCCAGCGAACCGGTGAAAAGAAAAAGCCATCGGACCTCAAACGGAAACTACTGTTCCAGAAACTGGATCCGCAGGATCCACAAATGAGCCAGAGTCAGTTCAAAATCAGCACGACACCGGATCAAACCCGCTGATTCCGGATTTTGATCCCGGCTGTATTCGTACTCCCAGGAGACATAAGCCTGCCTGGAGCAGAAACAAAAAAAGCAGAGGCCTTTGGGGCCTCTGCTTTTTCATTGTCTGATTCAGTATAATCTGAGAATTACTCAGCACTGCGTACATTCGTCACGGACTGAGCACTCTCAACAGTTTCAAAGAAAGCGTCATTGCCAGAGGGAATATAGTCATCGTTGCTGATGTTGAGCGGAGGCTCAAATCCCTGAATGGGAAGTTCCTGAACTGCAGAGATCTGGGCGACAGGCGTTTCATTGGCCGGGATCATTTCAGGATTGATCACTTCAGTTTCAGCATCGGTAATCACCCGAAATTCCGGTTCCTCAGCAGGAGTCGCTTCGGTCACGACAGCTTCCACTTCCTCAGCGGGTGCAGATTCGGCAACCATGACTTCTTCCTGTGATTGAGCCTGCTGCATCTGTTTTTTCTGCAGCTGAGCAATCTGGACGATTGCTTCCTTGACCGAATCCAGTTCCGGATTGATCTCCAGGGCCTGATTATAATGCCGAGTGGCATCATCCAGCATTCCCCGCTGCAGGCAGATATAACCGATATTTGCATGAGCTTCTTCAGCACTCAGGACAGACCGGGCGACCTGATAGGCTTCATCCATCCGCCCCTGATGTCCCAGAACCAGGCTCAGGTTGTTGAACGACCGCTTGGAACTGGTATCACGCTTGATCGCTTCTTCCAGTGCAATTTCGGCAGCAGGCAGGTCATTCTGCAGATAAAGGGCATATCCCAGGTCGGTCAGTAGCTTGGGATTGTCGGGCTGGAGCTTGACTGCTTCCATCAAATTCCGGGTCGCCATGTCATGTCTTCCCATTTTGGAGCAGACAATTCCCATGCGGTGCAGAGCAGTCACATTCTTGGGATTTCGCTGCAACATGACACGATATGTCTGTTCTGCTTTGACAAACTGGCCTTTCTCTTCGGCCGTTCTTGCCATAATCATTTGTGGTGATTCTTCCAGAGGCAGATTCATTCCCGCCATTTTATTCGTGTGGGAACACCCTGCTGAGAAGAGAGTGGCCATGCCGGACAGGATGACCAGCGACCACGTTGTTGAGTTTCGCATTCCATTACCTCACAAAATTCTATTGTGATGTTTCACTATCCATTGTGAGAAACACTCAGACCATCCCTGGGCAGAAACAATTATCATCAAAAGTACTTTTTTGACCTGAAAGTTGCTCGAAGATGACTCCATTCGATTATCCCTCACTCCGACTGAACAAATATTTCAGCGAAAGAAAAGGACTTATTATCAAGTATCGACTGCCGGATTCCACAAGATGAAAGAACTCAGAGAATCCCTAGACTCTTCTCCAATTCCCATCTGGATCAAAACCTATAAATTCACATCAGGCCCCTCATCGGCAGATTCTGCCGGTTGAGAAGGAAATCAACGCGGGTGAGAGGCCACATAAACATGAACATATAACCACAACCATCATCGCAGCATTGTGATCATTCAGGGTCAGTCAGCGGCAGCCGGGTCCTGGCGATAGAACAGCTGGAGCGTGTCGTACAGCTCCGCGGAATAGGCTCTCATCTCGTGAGGCTGCTCAAAGAAATGCTCGGTACAGACCGCAAAGAACTCGGCTGGATTGGTCGCTGCATACGGATTGAGAAACCGGGTATGCCCATGCCTGAGCTGTTCCACCAGTGCGTCATATTCCCGGGTCATCACTTCGCCCCACCGCTGATACTCTTCCTCACTGTTCAAAGGCGGGGTGCCGTTCATCTGACGGTCAATCGCATCATAATAGTGTGCAAATTCATGGAATACGACGTTCTCACCGTCATGGGGATTTTCCGCACTCTCCAGCACATTCGCCCAGGAGAGAATGATCGGCCCCTGATTCCAGGCTTCCCCCAGCCGAAAGGAGGTCCCTTCGGTCATCACCCCAATCGAGTTCACCAGCGTCTCTTTGGCTACATATGTATCGGGATAAACCAGAACCGTTCCCAGGCGATCAAAACAGTCACTGGCAAACCCCACTGTCAGCAGGCACGCCTGGCCGGCAATCAGCAGCTGAACTTCTTCAGTAACCTCGAAACCGTTACAGCCTTCCCAGTACTTTTCTTTGATAAAAATCTGCACGCGCTGATAGAGCAACTCGCGCTGTGCAGACGTAAGACGCGACAACGGGGCTATATGCTGGTCCAGAAACGGTTTCCAGTGTGCAGGCATGGGAGTGGCCAGTATTTTGCGACGTCGACGATTGCGCCACCACGTCAGTAACATATCTACAGTTCCTCACACTTAGATTCTAAAACCCATGCTTGACGTTCGCGGGGGAATGCACGAGCATTATAGTACGCGGCTCCAGTGAAAACAGGCATCCAGACTAACAAAGGAGCCTCTCCCGTTCCTGAGAGTGTTATCGTGTCCGCACCGGACCTGATCCGAGCAAAGACAGACCGCGACACTGAAATTTCTCAAAAAAAGAGCTGATTCCGCATCGGCTTGCATCAGATCCTGAAGTTGTTACCGAGATCGGAAACCCTGGTTTTCGGCGGCTACATTGAACGAAAGCGGAAAACGTGGCAGAATTGATCTGTCAGACTGTTGCTGCCCGCAATTATTTTCTCCAGCCAAATTGAAAGCAGTTATGAACTCAATCGCTCGAATCACACTCATTGCTGTCACACTCTGTTATCTGTGTTGCTCCCCGGTGCCTGCCAATGCAGCTGCCCCCCAGAAGCCCAATATCATTTTCATCCTCGCCGATGACCTGGGCTACGGGGACCTCGGCTGCTACGGACAGAAAAAAATCAAAACCCCCCGCATCGACCAGATGGCCGCGGACGGAATGAAGTTCACACAGATGTACGCAGGTAATACGGTCTGTGCTCCTTCTCGCTGCGTCCTGATGACCGGCCTGCACATGGGCCATGCCCGCGTCCGGGGAAATACCTGGGTCAAGGAAAATCAGTCGCTCAAAGATGAAGACTTTACCGTCGCCGAACTCCTCAAGAAAGCCGGCTACAAAACCGCGTTGACCGGCAAATGGGGGATTGGCGAAGAAGGGACCCAGGGAGTTCCCAACCTGCAGGGATTCGACTATTTTTATGGCTACCTGAATCAGCACAACGCCCACAACTACTACCCCGAATTCCTCTGGAAAAATGGTGAAAAAGCGGCACTGCGGAATGTCGTTGATCCCAGCACGATCTCCAAAGGCCCGACCGGCAAAGACCGGCTCGGTGGAGTCGCTACCAAAAAAGTGGATTATTCACACGACCTGATTATGCAGGAAGCCCTGAGTTTTATCGATCGCAGTGCACAGGATCCGTTCTTTCTCTATATCGCCCTGACGATTCCGCACGCCAATAACGAAGCAGGCCGAAAGGTCGGCGATGGGCAGGAAGTCCCCGATTACGGCATTTACAAAGACAAAGACTGGACGAAGCAGAACAAGGGCCAGGCGGCGATGATCACCCGCATGGATACCGGCGTCGGCCAGATTCTGGATCGCCTGAAAAAGTTAAACATCGACCAGAATACGCTTATCATCTTTACTTCCGATAACGGCCACCATCGTGAAGGCGGCAACGATCCCGAATTTTTCGATGCCAACGGCCCGCTCCGGGGCATGAAACGTGATCTCTACGAAGGCGGCATTCGGATGCCCTTTATTGCCTACTGGCCCGGGACCACTCCCGCAGGGACTGTCTCAGACCACATTGGTTATTTCGGCGATCTGATGGCGACCGCTGCCGACCTGGCCGACGTCCCCTGCCCGAAAGGACTGGACAGCGTCAGCATCGCTCCCACCCTGGAAGGTAAACCCGATCAACAACAGGAACACGATTTCCTCTACTGGGAATTCTACGAGCGGGGAGGCAAACAGGCCGTCCGCTGGGGTGAATGGAAAGCGGTCCGCCTGCCGATGTTCAAGGGCAAAACGCAACTGTTCAACCTGGAAGAAGATCTGGGGGAAGCCACCGACCTGGCCGCAAAACACCCGGAGCTCGTCAAAAAAATGGAAGCCATGATGGATTCAGCTCACACGTCTGATCCACTCTGGGAACCCCGCGGCAAACCGGCCAAAAAGCAGCCCGCTCCCGGTGATGGGAAGCCGCGTTTTTAAAATCACGGCTTTCTCCAGTGTAATAACTCAAGCAGACTGTTTTTACAGTCTGCTTTTTTTTCGGGCCTACTCTCCAGCTCTGCAATCGTAAGATCTGAAATTTTTCACAATTTCATTCCAGCTCTCAGGCTTTAATTTCGTAAACAGAGTGAGCAGGGAAGTATCAGGACACGGGATGTCAAGTACCTCATTGAAAACCGGGAGGGAATATGTGTTACACCATCGATCAGGTTGAAGAGCCAGAGCAGACTTCAAACACGCAACAACAGTCTTCGCGCTGATGCTGACTTAACGGATGACTTGAAACAGGTGAGTCAGGCCATATCTTCTCAGCATCCTGTCAGGAAACAGGATCAGGGAAAGGTAAAGCTGTTGATATTCACGAGGGCGGTGCGGTTGGTGCTGCAGTCATAGAAAGCAACGGACGCAGCAGATACGTTAAAGAAGCTGACCCCAAACAGGGAAGTGCAAAATCCCTGCACGGGTACAGTCGCCTGGGCCAGCACAGCGGGATAGCCTCCTCCCCCACCTGTCAGCTGTGCCTCCGAAGAAGTGGTTCCTGGATCATCAAAAAACACCCCAGTGCCCGTTGAGGTCGCATTGGTAATCGTATTACGGAAATCAACCTCTACCCTGACCCCATAGTATCCCCATGCCTCGCCCACATTACCTGGATAAGGAGAAGAATATCCAGAAGGACCTAATTGATTCGTAGAGACTCCAAAATGCAGAGAATCGGTTTCAGTAAATGAATCCCCGTTAAAATTGATCCGCACTGATTTCGCTTCACCGGCAACATAAAAATCTTCAAATGTAAAATAAATATCATGAGAGGGGTTTGTGGGACTCCAGATGCGGTTGCCATAGGGGGAAGCCGCGTCATGGGAAGTAGGTTCCGTATCTAAGCCGTTCAGACCCCAGCCGGTATTAGTAATATCAGTTGGCGATGGCGTTAACACTTGAGGTGGGGCAGTAGAATCAAAATAGGCATATGCACCAGCAGGCCCCTTCGTCTGGTCCGGCAGGATAAATTTAATGGAATCGATGGCAAGATTCGTTCCCTCATTAAAACTCACCAGGATCGAATTTGCATCTACGGAACCACCAGCGCTGTTGTCCGTAATTATGATGGTGACGTCACCGGCGGCACAGCTGACTTCTGCGTTTCCGTTGAATGTAATCGGGGCCGTCACACCATTAATGGCACCAAATACAAAATTACCGGTATTTGTGGCATTCGCATTGGGATTCCCACCACTCACAGTGCCCAAATTCGTTTGTGGTGTGAATACGGTGCCCAGAATGGGATTCGCCTGCGTGTAGGCCACACCAACATTCCTGGGTATGTTGGTGGCACCGACGCCACTCACCCCCCAGTCTTTGACAGCAGCCAGCGCAGCAGAATCCATCGAGTTTTTTAGCTCAACTTGCGCCTGCCACAGCGTCGCAATCTCCAGCACGACACAGAAAAACGTCAGGAACGTCCCCCCCCACAGAATCAACCAGAGGATGGCGATCCCTCGTCGATTCTGATGCTGTTGTTGTTGCGTATGAATTTTTTGCATGGAATCTATAAATCAGTTTCTGGTGTAGAAAATCGTACGTGCAGTTTTGGAGAAGTTTGCCACAATCATAGCTCATAAATGTATGTTGTGGATTCTTCCACAACGTAGTTCTGAATGGAAAATCCCAGGCCCGAGAGAAAATCGGGGATATTGCCATCCAGCTTGACACAGACTGTCGTTCGTACGGAATCAGTGGCAGAAGCCCCTGTCACGGAAGGTAATGTGGTACTGGGTGGACCACAGTCGCAGCCTGCCACGGGAGTACTCGGATAATCATATTCCTCTACCGTTCCCCCCGTTAAAACATTATGTTGCAGAATGAGGCGGCAACTTCCCAGGGGAATGCCGCCCACCCGGAGAACTCGATCCACATTGGATTTCAGTGCTGCCAAGGGAGCGGTATCGATATTTAAATCGTCGAGCGTTCCACTCGATGTTTCGGAGGTGATCTTGGCTGCATAGCGGCTGGCGAAAGCTGTCTGTTCAATCACTGTATAAACCAGCGAAATTTCAACAACCGCCAGCATGATCATCAGGAAAATCGGCGCCGTCAGGATCAACTCCAGCACGACGACCCCGGATCGCTTAGGCAGCAGGCCCTCAGTCTTTTTACTGAGTATTTGCACAGTAAGACACCACTATCTGTTCGGTTTCAAAAAATCAAAGTCTGACAACAAACTTTACGTTGCAATATCTGTTTGGCAAGCAATTTGCGTTCCCTAGATTAATGTGGTCTCTCTTCTCAGACGAATCAACTGAGAATCGGCAAGACACAGACAATTTGAGCTGATTTGTGGAAACCTGGAATCCAGTTCAAATTCAGAGGATCTGAATAGTGATAACCAGCCTTAGCAGGTGCTAAGCGAATGTCTCCATTCGTTAACACTTTGCCCTATGTAAAGTACGTCAGATGAAACGCAACGGGCTCTCAACCTGGGATAGAAATCAGCCGAAACGGCCAGCGGACCTGAAACACCGCCGGGGATCGGTCCTGCTCGAATTCATTCTGGCCTTCCCGATCATTCTGATGCTCTCGCTGGCGATCATTGAATTCGGCTTCTACACACTGCTGCAACAGAGCATCACCGCCGCTGCGATCGAAGGCACCCGGAAAGCAGCTCAAGTCGGTGCCACCAAAAATGATATCGGCAATCTGATTCAGCAGTACGTCGCTGTCAATTCGTTAGACCTCTCTGTGGGAACACAACCCGCGAGTAGCGGTCAAGGCGATGTCTTCGTCTCGATTCAGGATGGGACTACGACACTCAGTACAACCATGGGAAATTCGGACATTCCCTGCTCCCCGGTCGGGCCGCCTCCCTCCGACGGGTCGACCTGGCCGGCAGAAATCAAGGTCACCATCTGCGTCAATTTAACCGATACGAATGGTACATTCCCCATCCCTAACCTTTTGTATCTCTTTGGCTTTTCGCTTTCGGGAAAACAGCTTGAAATCAGCGCGATGACCGTACTAGAGTAAAAGAAATGCATACTCACCTTCTTTTATGGTCTCTGTGCTGAACGGCATCAGCCAGACACGCAAGTTTCCTGTCCATGAATGAGATTGTCACCGGAATCTTTATCTGGCTGCTCAAGATGCTGGGGATCTATCTCGGCATATTGATCGTGCTGACACTCATTATCAAGCAGTGGAAAAAGAAGGCAGATGTGGAAACGGAAGACATTGCCCGGGATCAGAAAAAGCGGGCCGATCGTCCCCCCCGCTACCGACGCTAAGCGCCCCCCTGCTTATTGCACCAGGGGCAATGGGAACTGCTGTCTCAGGGATCTGGATTCACTTTGAGAGCCACGGGGCCAGCGATTTGTCGCATTATTATTCATCGGTCTGCCGCGGATCACATTATTCAGGAAGGTCTTTAGAGAGCCGTCCAGCAGTGGGTTCGACTTGATATCCACAATCGGACTCGAGGTCGTTCCCCGCAACTCAACCCGAATCCAGCCACTGGTAGCATGTCCGATTAACTGGGTAATCGCCGGCAGAGGCAGCTGCCGCCGCGTCAGCTGTGAAAACAGATCGACTTTCAACCGGCCGTCAAAGTGCGCTTCTCCCGCCTGACCATACAGGCTGATGGCGTTCCCTTTGAGTTCGATGTACTTCAGATGAAACGTCTGATTCGAAACGGTAAAATCACAAAACGCGGAATCAAAGGCCGTCTTATCCGGCTGAGCCAGACGGACCACTTTGAAAATCTGAGCAATGGGCGGCAGTTCATAGATCGCAGCCGGGCTGATCTGTAACTGCCCCTGCCCTTTCAGATCGGATTTATTGGAACCGCGGCCCCAGAGCTGAATCCAGCCGTTCATGACTCCGCGCAGCTGGGATTCTCCCGGCATGTAACGGGCCGCATACTCTTCCAGCAGTCCCCGGTGCAGTTCAATCTGCATGTTGTAAGTCGGCACCGCGCTCAATTCGATGTCGCCCATACAGGTGATGACGCCGCGAATGGCTTTGGCGGTAATCGGCTGCTTGGCATTGATCTGAGGCAGACTGACTGACTGCATCGGCTCGCGGCGAATCTGACGTGAACCCACTGTCAGCTGTGTATCATTGATTTCAAACGGCCCCTTGAGTTCGGTCAGGTGGTATCCCAGAATCACGGCGGAGTCGAGATCCAGATCACCGGTCAACTGCAGATGGGTTCCATCCCAGGTTCCCTGCGAATGCACCTTGCCATATACTTTGGCCACATCAACCCCCGCAGTCACGCTATTTTCCGCCAGGTAGGTATTCATCCCCCAGGCCGCAGTAATGGCAGTGCCCGGTTCCTGAGAGCCGCGAAACTCAATCCAGCCACTGGCAGATATCGGTCGTTGAATGTTTAAGATATTCAGGGCAGAGCCCATCGCCTCCGGCAGGGCAGACTGGAAGGCCCGATCCGCCGAGATATCATCAATATTCATATCCTCCATCTTGAACCGCCAGTCCCCTCGAGGCGTAATCTCGGCGAAGGCATTTCCGATGCGGATCTGGGTTTCATCGTGCTTTCCGGAGATCGATTTCAGCAGCACGACACTGTTACCCGTATTGGGATCCACCTCATAATTCCACTTTGCATTGAAGTTATCGATCGGATAGGGAAAGTCTTTCAGATTCAGGCTGCCGTCCCACCAGTGTGCCCGGGGAATCCGGATCTCAGCCGGTTTCCCGCGTTCCCATAAAATGTCGGTTGTCAGATTCAGCTTGCCGGTCGGAGACAGATCACCCCACAGCTTCTGCAGGGAATCGGGCAATGCCAGCCGCAGATTAGAATCGCAGACGGCATTCTCAGCAGAGACACTCAGCTTCAGTTTGCCATCGTTGGCAAAGCGGTCATAAGCTCCCTGGGCCGAGAGACGGGCATTGCCGTGCATACCCTGTAACTCGGAAAATGAGACCCGTCCCGTTTTGCTGGAATAGGATACGACCCCGGTAAGATCGGTAACGCGATAGGGGAAGTTCCGGTACTGCAGCGCCCCGCCACTCTCCATTTTTGCCAGCATATCCAGTTGAATGGGCTGATGCAGTGCGGGAGCCCGCGTCATCTTCACAATCGCATTCGCTTTCCCCTGCAGATCCAGTTCATCCAGAACGGCTTTGATCCCGTCCGGACAGGCCGCCCGCAGGGAAGCATCGATGGGGACCTGCTGGATTTCCGTAAAGATTTCGATCTTCGATGCCGGCCCGGGGTGCTCTACATACCCCTTGGCGGTCACGGGCCGATCCCCGGCCATGCCACTGAAATTCAGATTGAGGATGTCAGGATCCTGTTGAACCAGCGTCCCCTTGATGTGATCGACTCGATACGGAAAATGCACCGGCACGACCTCACCATCATTGGCCATGACTTTCAGATTCTGAATCCGCCATTTCCCGGTTCCCGGATAGCTCAGGTCCACTTCCATATCAATATTACCGCTGGGGCGCAGCGTGTCATAAGTCCGGGCCAGCCCTCCTGTCAGACGACTTCGCAAACGCTCGTCCAGCGGAAGTTGATGTGCCTGAAAGGAAAATGAACTCTGATTCAGAGGAGCTCCCGCCTGGGAAAATCGCTGATTAAAGTAATAATCTCCCCCTACAGTAAAACTGGTTTCGCCATTATATGCCTGCAATTTTTGAATCTGCAGACTTTCGTTATCGACCAGCACCTTCCCCACGATATTCCGCAGCGGGAATGGCAGCAGCGGGTGCTTGAATTTTCCTTCGCGCAGATGCGTCAATACCTGAAACTGAGGGGACTGATCCCTGGTCGTTCTGGAAAGGCTGAACTGGATGTCCATCTGCGCGCTCACGCCCAGATCGTACATCCCCGTGGCCTGATTGGGTCGCAGTTGCAGTGACGGAAATGCCTTTTTCAGTTGCGATTCCAACTCAGGCGAAATCCCGGTCGCCAGCCGTACCAGGTTCGGTCCGAATTCGAGCTGACTCCACTTTCCGGAAACTGCGCCCAGCTTGGAATCCAGATCCCAGTAACCGGCGATTTCCAGCTTACCGGCCTGGGGAATCGAAGTGTGGCCTTCAATTTCATAGCGGCTCGTGCCAGAGGGGATCAGACGCAGATCCAGGTTCTGCAGTGTAATCACCGTCGGCACGTTTTGAGGGCCGTGTTCAAACTTGAGTGAAAGACTCCCCCGCTCAATGATCAACTCGGGCAGCGGGTTGTCACTCTTGGTCGCTTCCGGCAGACCTTCCCAGTTCCAGGTCCCGTCCGCCATCCGCACCAGGACCAGTTGCGGTCGGTTCAACACAATCTTCTGGACGTCGATCAGTTGTTGCCGGGCCAGCTTCTCCTGGTTCAGCGTCACGACCACTTCCGGCAGGTCGATAATTGTATCGGGATGATTAACTGTCTGCACCCGGCAGCCTTCCACCCGGACACGTCTGCGAAAATCAAACTGGGCCCGGTCGATGTCAATCATCAGCCCGGGAACATGGTTCTCAATTTTCTCCAGGATCCCGGCTTTGATCATGTCGTCGCTGCGCATCCACAGATAATACCCGTAACTCCCGCCGGTAATCACCAGCGAGATCAGGATCAGCAGACACCATTGAAAGGTTTTACGAACAACCATGACACTTCAAAACCGAATCAGATCCAGGTGGATCACGAGTTGATTTTTTCCTTATTAAAAGCAGTTCCGAATATAGCAGTCAGCCCGACAGCGGACAGAATATACAAGCTGTATTCCGCCGGCAGCCGATACCGGAGCGAACTCACAAACACCAGATGAATCAGGGAAAAGTACAGGATGGGACCAACCGTGATCAGCAGCAGTAACACCTGCTGTCGGGAAATCCACGCACCATACACAGCCAGCAGCAGGACCGGCAGGAAGACGACTGATACCGCGGCCATCATCCACAACGATCGGAACTGGGGTGCATTGGGCCAGGGTTTCCAGTAACGCAGCAGCTTGGCGCCCATCAGCTCCACCACGTGACCGGGATGCTGGCGCGCATATTCCACTGCCTGTTGTGTGTAGTAGCGATTCATTTCGTACTCACTCATGCGCAGCATCACTCGATCTCGATCAAAAAACGTCATATCACTGTCGCCGGTTGCCTGGGGATTCAAACCATCGTACAGGCTCGGTCCCGCCCAGAGCGTTGTCGGCACAAAATGTCCGGTGACCTGGAAATTCCGATAGACCCACGGCACCAGCGTCACTATAAATCCCAGAATCAAAACCGCCGCTCGTTCCAGAGCACGGACACGATGCCCTTTCGCTCCCCAGAACATCAGGACGACAACGATTGGCAGGATTAACAACCAGCTCGGTCGCACATAAAAGGCAGCCGCCAGAGTCACGCCCGCCAGAGCGGACCAGAGGCTGCCTCGTAATCGATCATTGTCTCCCCAGTTGATGTTCCATAATCTGACCAGCACCCACAGCGAAATCAGCATCGCAATCGCAAAAATGGTTTCGCTCAAAAATAAAATGCTGAACCCGGCCATCACCGGCGAGACTGCAGTCAGCCCGGCCGCGATGAGCCCCGTGGTTTCATTCGTCAGTTCTTTTCCCAGTAAATACACCAGGTAGCAGGCAACCATGCCGGACAGTGCCAGCACCAGTCGCACACGAAAATGATCTTCGCCCACGACCGACATGGCACCGGCCAGAACCAGAGGAAAGCCAGGCATTCTCAGTACACGTCGGGGAGGCGTATAAATCGAATACTCCTCGCCGTGCACGATCGTTTGAGCCAGCCTCCAGTAGCCGTCTGCGTCACCTTCAATCACGTATGTTCGTTCAGGTTGTTGATCCAGTTGGCGCTGAACGTAAACCGCCAGTCCGCACCGAATCAGTGCGGATATCAATAAAATCAATATCAATAAGTACTTAGGCCGTTTCGATTCCGGCATAATTTTCCCTGCCACTTGTGAAATGTGGGAATAGTACGATTACTCGTCTATCAGGGTCAATTCCAATATAACTGCCCTGTCATCCCGGGGGCGATCCATCTCATTTTCCCATTAGTGAATTCGCATATTTCAGAGCCGCACACTGTACAGATCCCGTAATTCCGGGAATCCCTGAAACGGAAATCTCCTCGTCCAACTTTCCCATCTTGACGCAGATCTGGTTTTCTCATAATTTCCCCGCTCCTCTCTCAAACATTGCGCCACGACACCCATCAACTCCTTTCACGAAGCCTGTCCTATCTCGGCTGAGGGAAATTATGCGCTATTTAAAATTCTCCGTACTCTCAGGAATGGCCCTGTTCGCAGTCGCCATGTTTTTCCTTTCCCAAACCATTCAGGGATTCCTTGCTTCAGACAGTCAGGATCAGCAGGTCGCCGGTGTACCGGACCTGGACCCGACACTTTCTGAACCAGCCCCCTTCCCCGACCTGAATCTGGATTTTCCTGCCGGCACGCTACCCGAATCTTCCAGCGCGGAAGAGAAAACGGAGATGACAGCGCCTCCTGCTCCCAAAGCGTCCTCGTCTGGACAGGATCCGGCATCAGTCAAACTGGCGAACGCAACTCAGTCAGAGACAGAGTTGCCCGCTGGAATCAATCTGTTACTGCTCTCGAAAACGACCAGAGAACAACGGACCCGTTTAATTGAAGAGCTCCTGCGACTGGACGCCGATCTCGTTCAGCAGGTCGTCATGAATCACAGCCCGCAGAATCCCCCTCAGTCAAAAATCAAAACCGTCCAGCAGGTCTCTTTGACAGGTCCCACAACGTCACAGACCGTCTCTGCCGGCTATGCACTGCCGGGCCAGCCCGTTCAAATGAACCAGCCAGAGCCAACAGTCCTGATTCAAAAAGACGCCCCCACGCAGATTATCGCCAGCTATCGCGGTGCCACTCTCAAAACTCAAGGTAAACCACTGCAAAGTGGTAAACTGCATCAGAAAATCCAGATCGTTCCCCAACATGCCAACCTGCTGTTTTCTGCAACCGTTTTAAGTCAGAATCTGGTGGCCCTGGATCTGCCAGGAGAACTTCCTCCTCCCGAGACCACACCGGCAGCCCCCGCAGTGAAGCTGTCTCAGATGGGAGAATTTCAACCAGCAGAAATCATCAAGCTCACCGGAGAGGGACTGGTCGTTGGCTTAAACGGGACGGGAGATCGTAATATTTCGCCCGATGCCATCCGGGCTCTCAAATCGTCCATCGCCGCCATGAAAATCAATCTGCAGGCAATTAAATCGCCTTTACAGGCCGGTAATCTCGCCAACGTTACGATTACTGCATACATCCCCAGCCAGGGCGTGCAGCCAGGGCAACAGATCGAATGCTACGTCAATGCTGTCAGCCCGGAAGTCAACTTAAGTGGCGGCTATCTGCTGCCGACCGCTGTCGCCGTCCAGGGTTCAAAACTCAACCGGGCCGACGCACTTGTTGTCGGTCCCGTGCAGACCGACCGTACCCAGAACAAGTCTCAGGGACTGATTGAAAACGGTGCCCAGATCCGTTCGTCCCTCACCCCGCGTCTGGTGACCGGGCAGGGAATTCCGCATCTTAAATTCTTCCTGAATGCAGCCGTCTACGATCCCAATACCGGTCGACAGGTGGTACAACAGATCAATCGCTTTCTGGCCGCGAACATGGTCAGAACTTCCAAAGCCATGCTGCAGTCCTCGGGACTGGTCATGATCTCACTCCCCGATGAGAACCCTGCCTATGCACAGCAACTCGCGACACAATTGCTGAATGTTGAAATCTCACAGCAGCCTGCAGGCAATACTGACCAGCCGCCGGAAGTCATCATCGATAATGCCTCTGCCCGGATCCAGACACGCGGCACTGTATTTCTGCAACCGGCGCGTCTCAAGTTTCCGGACCTGATGCTGGAAATTTCCCCTTCCACTCAGACCGGAGCTACCCGGCTCGAAGACCTGCTGGCACTGCTGCAGCAGTTGCAGATCCCCCGCCAACAACAGGTGTCTATGTTGAGAGCACTTCAGCAACAGGGCAAAATCAACGCCAATTATCATGAGCAGTAAGCGGCCCCTTGTCATAATGTTAACTGGCTGAGAAAATAGAAAGACAGAAGATCAAAGGGGTTTTCTGCGCCGCCTCGATTCAGACCTTAACTGGTCTCCTGTCAGGATTTAGCTACTGCTCTCATGCTTTCCGAATTCTCAGCCTCCGAAATCCTCTCGCTGCTTTATTTCAGCACACCCGTTGTGTTGCTGGGATTGCTCTGGAGTTGGGAAAGCTGGGCTGCCTTCAAACCGTTCTCCGGAAAAAGCCGCTATCGACATGCACTGCATAATCTGTCGCTGGCGGTCCTGAATTCACTGCTGCTCGGCCTCCTGTTCGGCACAATCGTCGAAGAGACCTCCCGCTGGACGCTCGCGCACCAGTGGGGACTGCTTTATCAACTGCCCCTCTCCCCTTTGTGGCAGACCCTCTTCGCGATCCTGCTGCTCGATGCCTGGATGTTCTGCTGGCACTGGGCAAACCACCAGATTCCCTTTCTCTGGCGGTTTCATCGGATGCATCACAGTGATCCTCATATGGATGTTTCCACCGCCACCCGCTTTCACTGGGGCGAACTGGGAATCTCGACACTGCTGCGTCTGCTGTTGATCCCGTTACTGGGACTGCAATCCTGGCAACTCGTCCTGTACGGCATTCTGGTCTTCCTCTCCACACAACTGCACCATGCCAATATTTCACTGGGAAGGGCAGACCGTTTCTACCGCTGGCTGTTTGTCTCTCCCGACATGCATAAGATCCACCACTCACGAATCCCGCAGGAAACGAACTCCAATTACTCCACAATCTTCTCGCTCTGGGACCGTCTGGCACGTACCTACCGGATGCGATTGGACCTCAAAACCATCGATTTCGGCCTGCCTCACTTCGATCAGCCCCAGTGGCAGACCCTGCTCGGCATGTGGAAAACGCCCTTTATCAGGCCTCCTGTCCTGCCAGGTGAACAGGATCAGGAATCGACATAAATTCCTTAATCCTCGCGTTTCCGTCATAAACAAACAGGTACTCGTCAGCGGATAGGTTGCCTGATTTCATGAATTCTCAGAAAAGCCTCTAGGCAAGCGAGCTCCATCAGGGTACACTTATTCCAGACATTTGGTTTTTCTCTCAATAGGTCTGAGGAAACAACCATGTCGATCTGGTCGGACAAAACGAGTAACGGTCTACTGAAATAGATTCGTTTTCTGACCTGTCAGGGTATTGATACAGAGTTGGAATCTCTTGTAACCCTTTCTACTGTGCAGGCTTGTCTGCCGCACACTCATGCTGCCTACCTCGGTTGTGTTGACCGCTGTCGAAAGCTGCCGCGTCGTTGTGGACGCATTGAATTCCGAGATTTTCTTGTTTGTCCGGAGTTCCCACAGAAGCGACGTTTGCTTTTGGTACCGCTGGTCCCCACCCGCTGAACCTGAGTAAAAAAGGAAGAGCCAGACGATGATTCTTCTGCTCTCCAGCAATTCTTGTTGACTTGCACTGTCGCCGACCGGTTCAGCTGAGCTCCACTTCCCGGAATATCACCTGCAGCCCCCATTGAATATACCAAAGCGTCTATGAATGACACGATCAGGTCCTGCCCTTGATTGAAAACTGCCAACCACAGTTACACTCGCACAACACACCAGCGGGCCTGAAACAATTCCTTAAGGAAAACCATTGAAAACATTTAAAGAGATTAATTTGATTGCACCAATCCAGCGTGCACTGGTCGAAGAAAATTACGAAACTCCGACTCCCATTCAGGCCCAGACCATTCCGGCAGCCCTCCAAGGGCACGATATTCTCGGATGCGCGCAGACTGGAACAGGAAAAACAGCGGCCCTCGCCTTACCCATTCTCAATCATCTGGGAAAAAACAATCGTAAGGCAACGCCCCATCGTCCTCTGGCACTGGTCCTGGCTCCCACACGGGAACTGGCCATTCAGATCGGCGACAGCTTCGACGCCTACGGCAGACACCTCAAGCTGCGTCAGTTGCTGGTTTATGGTGGTGTCAGCCAGAAAAATCAGGTAAAAGGCCTGAGTCGGGGTGCTCACATTCTGGTCGCGACACCGGGGCGCTTACTCGACCTGATCAATCAGGGAGAGATTCACCTGAACCAGCTGGAAATCTTTGTCCTGGACGAAGCAGATCGCATGCTCGACATGGGCTTTCTGCCGGATCTGAAGAAAATAATCAGCCATCTGCCGGAGAAACGACAGTCACTGTTCTTCTCGGCAACACTGGCTCCCAAAATTCAGGAACTGGCAAAACGACTGTTAAAAAACCCGGTCAGTGTGAATGTTACTCCGAAACAGACGAGCGTTGAAAAGATCCAGCAGCAGTTAATCTACGTGGAACGCAACGGCAAGCAGCCAATGCTGCAGAAGATTCTCGCTGATTCCGCCGTGGATCGGGCACTGGTCTTTATGCGAACCAAACGTACCGCTAACATGCTGTCGAAACGGCTGACGCAAACCGGCATCCGCTCAGTTGCCATTCACGGCAATAAATCTCAGGCTGCCCGTCAGCAGGCTCTGGAGGCCTTCCGCAGCAGAAAGGTGCAGGTGCTCGTCGCCACGGATGTGGCGGCCCGCGGCATCGATATTGAAGGCATCACACATGTCATCAACTTTGATCTCCCGGTCGAGCCCGAAGCCTACGTGCATCGTATTGGTCGTACAGGGCGTGCTGGTGCGGAGGGCATCGCGATTTCTTTCTGCAGCGACAGCGAACGACGCGAACTGCGGGCCATCGAAAAACTGATCGGTCAGAAAGTTCCCGTCTCCAAAGAACACCGGCTGCCCAAATCGATGAAAACGAAAAAGGAAGCCGAAATCGAGCCGAACTCCAGACAGCGAAACAACGACAAAAACCAGCGATCAACGACTGAAAACGAAACCGGCTCACGGAAACGCTACCAACGTTCGCGTGCTGCCAGAGCCGCGGCCAAAGCGGCTGCCAGCAGACCCCAACAGGAACCGAAACGCACGAAGTGGCGCCGACTCAAATCACGCGCAAAACAAACGAGTTGATCACCTGCCCTAAACAGGAACTCTCATTCAATTCACAAATTTTAAGGAGACAAGTTATCGCAAAAAACAGGAACACTTATGCCAAGCGTCAACGAGAAGCAGAAAAAAAAGCGAAAGCGGAAGCCAAACGGGTACGCAGAAATAAACTGAAGCAAAGTGGTCCTTCAAGCTATTCGGCAATATAGCCGGACAGCGAACCTGAATTCCTGGATGATTCAGAATAATCCCAGATCCGTCACTGATTTTGACGGAAGCCTGGACAAACTCGAACACTCTTGCAGTCAGGGTGACGCGAATGTTTCACGTCATTTTGATTGTAACATTTTTTAAAAGTACTGGATGAATTTTATGTCAGAAGGAACCATTAAACGACTCACAGACAAAGGCTTTGGCTTCATCGACGATGGCACCGGCAAAGATGTCTTCTTTCACAGCTCCGCACTCTCAGAAGCCCGCTACGACGAGCTCTCTGAAGGCCAGAAGGTCTCGTTCAACATCGGACAGGGCCCCAAAGGACCTCGCGCTGAAAACGTACGCGTGCTCTGATGCAGCTTGAAAGCTGAGGCGACCACCTCAATCAAATGACAAACAGCACCACAGGCGTTTCGCCCGCGGTGCTGTTTTTTATTTCGATCAGATACAAACCTGGTCAGCTGAGCTTAAAATTCGCCCAGAACCTGGCCGTCCTTTTTATTCCCCAGATTCTGGAAGGTGGGACGGTCAATGTTGGAAGAAATGAACCGCACGGCCCCATCTGCCAGCAATGCATGCACGCCCCCCACATGATAACTGCGGGCGAAGTTGTACTTGGTCCCTGTATTGACCACACATGGTGCATTGGGCCAGGTGGTCGACTTGCAGGCGTAGTTCTGGTCGGGTACCTGAGTATTTGGTGTCTCACGCGTCGTGAAGGTCATTTCACCGTGAGCACCACCAATCCCGTAACAGCCCGGGCAGCCCCACTGAGTGGTAGTAGCAGCCTGACCGCGAATGATGATCTCAGAAACCATGATCGTGTTGGATGAACCGTCTTTCAGATCACGAATCTTCGTATTGGAATTGGCAGAAAAGATTCCGTTCAGATTGGAACCGGTCGTAGTTGTCTCGTTTCCGGCACACCCGATATAGCTCCCCTGAGAACGGCCTGAGGTATCGGCGCTCCCGGGTGTGGAAGGATCGGAAGGACACAGGTAAACCGGAACGACTGCTTTGACCACTGCCGGATCGGTTGTGAAGAAAACATGCGTCGCTGGATCGGCAGAATACTTGTTGTATAACGGTGCCTGATCAACGAACGGCCAGAGCTGCTGCGCCCAGGTATCCCGCCAGTGATAGGTTCCATACGGGGAAGAGGAATTGTAATTGCCACTGGCTACTTCCATATGACCATAGGGAAACAGACGGTGTGTATCATGGTAGTTATGCAACGCGACACCGATCTGCTTCAGATTATTCTTACAGGTCGATCGGCGGGCTGCTTCCCGCGCCTGCTGCACAGCCGGCAATAATAGAGCGATTAAAATCGCAATGATCGCAATCACGACCAACAATTCGATGAGGGTAAATCCTCGCTTGGAAGACGTAGACATTCCAACTCCTGTGACTTGGTAGGACAAGACAGTCAATCACAACTGTATCGATAATCGGGTAAGTGAGTCTGCCTGGCAGGAATGTTTGATAACACAAAGGCAGGGTGGGCGCTCTAACTCTTGACTTACGCTTGCTAAGTATTTCTCACAATCGGGGCTTTGACAAGCTTGATCAATCAGAGTAGTGATGGGTTTTCACAATTCTTCTGTACACTGCCCGCAAAACGGCTGCGTCATTCTAAATTCACTACAGGAAAGATCTTAACGCTTGATCTCCGTCACCCGCAGACAGCAGTCCACGGGACAGACATCATGGCTCGGTCCCAATGGTCCCAGTGCTGGTCGGTCTTCCGTACCACTGATCCGTTCCTCAATCAGCTCGCGAATCATGCTGATAAATCGGGGATGCACGCCGACTGTCTTCGCCCGGGCCACATTGATGCCGACCTCACCCCCGACCTGCTTCGCTTCCGTATCCAGATCAAACAGTACCTCCATATGGTCAGAAACGAATCCGATCGGGATGATGACCACATCCTGAACGTCTCCCTGCTTGCCAAGCTCGGTAATAAAATCACAGATATCCGGTTCCAGCCAGGGCTGATGCGGCGGACCGCTACGGCTCTGATACACCAGATGCCAGGGATGCGTTCCCAGACGCTCACTGACCAGCCGGGCAGACTCAGCCAGTTGCACTTCATACTGGCACCCCGCGGCCATCGCCAGCGGAATGCTGTGTGCGGAGAACAGAATCGTCGCCCGATCACGCCGCTCTACGGGAATCTCAGACAGTGCCTCGTTGGCCCGTTCGACAGTCGCTTCGATAAACCCGGGATGATTATAGAACATCCGCAGCTTATCCACGTCGGGAGCCCCTGCTCCGACCGTTTCCTGAGCCCGTTGAATATCCTCCCGATACTGGCGGCAACCCGAATAGGAACTGAATGCGGATGTAAAAAATCCCAGTGCCCGCTGGATGCCGTCCTGTTTCATCTGCGCCAGCGTATCCGGCAGCAACGGATTCCAGTTCCGATTGCCCCAGTAGATGGGCAGCTGTGGTCCATGGACTGCCAGTTCCTGCTCCAGTGCCGCGATCAGAGCCCGGTTCTGTCCGTTGATCGGACTGACGCCCCCAAACTGTTGATAATGCTCCGCGACTTCCAGCATCCGCTCGCGAGGGACATTCTTCCCGCGCAATACATTTTCCAGAAAGGGAATCACGTCATCGGGCCCCTCCGGACCGCCGAAGGAAACGACCAGAATCGCATCGTACTCATTCTTCATTCAGGATATCTCAATCAATCTGAGTGCAATCTCATTTAATGGTAACTGGCTGCCAGTTGAAGCTCATGTGCCACTTCCAAGCATAAATCATAGCAACTTCTCTGTTTGTAGTCAGGTAGCAACAATTGCCTACTCCTTTTCCTCCAGGATTTTATGGAACAATCAGTCTATCCCGGTCTGCTGACTGTCTTTCTGTTCCCTCGACCAGAAAATCCTTTACCAGGCAATCCCACATTGGACATGATGCATTTTGGCAACAAACATGCACATTACACAGGAACTGTCTGCCCAATAGTTCGATTTTACCGGATAGTCAATCAGCATTTTTACCCGGTTTCAGAATTTCAGAAAGCAGTAGATTTTTCCTCGCAACTCATCAGCTTTTGCGGATATATATTCTCAGACCCGCCGCGTTTCAACACTCCGTTATCAGCTTTTGCAGGCAACCCCTAAATGAACCCACCCTCTGTCCTGACCGCGGTGGAACCGGTCGAATTACGCCCTCCATCCGGATCCCCCGGGTCTCCGCCCCCCCGTTTCTATTACATGGATTCCATGCGGTCGATCCTGATGATGCTGGGAGTCGTGCTCCACGGCGCACTGATCTATTCGTCCACGGATCACTGGATCGTCTCCGACTCTCATAATTCAATCTTTTTTTCGCTGCTGGATGCCATCATCCATGTCTTTCGCATGCCCACGTTCTTCATCATCGCGGGTTTCTTTTCCATGATGAGCCTGCAGAAATACGGCATTAAAGTCTTCACCCAGGTTCGCCTGGTGCGCATTCTAGTCCCGTTGTTAAGTACAGCTCTGATCGTCAACACGCTTGAACTCTATTTCCGTACAACCATCCTGCAGCAGAACCCGATGACGTTTACCCGGTTTCTGACTCAAGTCCTGCCGCAAATCTGGCTGTCCGGCCAGTGGGTCTCGCACCTCTGGTTTCTGCTCACACTCCTGCAATTCTTCGCGGTCGGCATCGGTCTCTACCTGCTCGGCAGATGCCTTCCGAACGTACATGTCGCGAGTCGTCTGGTCGCAGGTCTGCGTAAAAACTGTTACTTCCTGCTCCTCATCCCCTGCGCAGAACTGCTCTGGAGTGCCGCCGCAAAAGTGGCCCCGGATCTCTTTCACGGTTCCCTCTGTTGTGGGCTGTTCAATCTGGAAGACTTCATGGTTTTCCTGCCCTACTTCCTGCTCGGACTCTGGCTCTTCCGGGACCCGGGCCTGCAGGACGAATTTCATCGTATCGCCCGCTGGGAATGGGGAATGCTGCTGCTGGCGATCATCACCCAGCATATCGAAGCCAATGCCCACGGTTTCAATACAGAGAGTCTGCTCCGCATTTACTCATTCGGACTGATCTGCGCCCTCTCCAGCCACATCTGCTATGTCCTGTTCTATCAGTTCATGAACCGGGACTCACGCGTGTTCCGCTACCTTTCAGACGCATCTTATTCGATTTACCTGTTCCACCACATCTGTGTGGTCATCTTCGGCTACCTGCTGCTGAATTCGAACATCGCCATCGGCTACAAGTTTCTGGCTGTCGAAATCGCCACGTTCGCCGTCACACTCTCCCTGCACCACTTTCTGATCCTCCGCATTCCGATACTGCGATTCCTGTTCAACGGAAAACGAATCGCACGTTCCTGAAAGAAGTTTCAGCCTGTCCCTGCTCCGTTGAATTGTCTAGAATGAGGCCAGTCACTTAGAATTTGACGCACTGGTTCCATTCAGACATCTTCGCAAAGGGATTTCTCTGCAATGACGTTTTCACAACTGCCCCAGCTGGCACTCGTTGTCTTGACCGTTACCACCCTGTTCACACTACTGACCGCCTGTGAGAACTCGGTCACGAAAGAAGACCGCCCCGTCGTGATCACCGATGAGGAGCCGCAATCCGAAATCAAAATGGCCGCCCACGAAGCAGAGGACGGGCTGGAAGTCGTCACGCTCGGTTCGGGCTGTTTCTGGTGCACCGAAGCGGTCTTCCGCGAACTCAAAGGGGTCAAGTCCGCTGTCTCAGGCTACTCGGGAGGCGCAGTCCCCAACCCGACCTACAAAGCGGTCTGTACCGGCACCACCGGTCATGCAGAAGTCATCCAGGTCACCTTCGATCCCAAAGTGATTCCGTTCACCGATATCCTCAAAGTCTTCTGGGAAACCCACGACCCGACCACCCTCAATCGACAGGGGGCAGACGTCGGCACTCAGTACCGCTCCGCCGTCTTCTATCACAATGAAAAGCAGAAAGCAGAGGCGACGGCCTACAAGAAGCAGCTCGACGATTCAGGCCAGTTCAAAAGTCCCATCGTTACCGAAATCACCGAATTCAAAAACTTCTACCCGGCGGAAGACTATCACCAGGATTACTTCAAACTCAATCCGAACCAGCAGTACTGCCAGTACGTCATTCGCCCCAAACTGGAAAAATTCCGCAGCAAATTCAGTGAGAAACTGAAAACGGAAGAGGGTGAAAAAAAGCAGTGAGGTAGAAGCATGAAATACTCCGAGTCAGCAGGCTCGAATGTATTTACAGCCTGACTGAGTATCTCTGGTCTCAGGAAAGGAGCTGTTTTCCATTGAGAGGCCCGAGACCCTCTGATATATTAACTCCTGTTGATGCGTCTTTTTACCTTAGGGGATGACCTTACTGTCATTGTCTGTTTCAGCTGACAGACCGTGAACGGAGTACCGTAGATGAGACACTCTGGACGACTCTCAGGAAAACAGATTCTCCTCATCCTCGGAATGATCATCTGTCTAATCCTGGTCGAATCGAATGCTGCCAGCCTCGCAAAAGACTCCGCGAAAGGCAAAAAGGTCGCGCTGACCTATGAAAAAGACATCCTCCCGATTTTTCGGGCGAAGTGCTTTCGCTGTCACGCAGGCGTCGAACCCAAAGGCGGACTGAATCTGTCCCAGCCTTCCGCGCTGTTGATCGGAGGCGACTCCGGAGCCGCCATTCGAATTTCTGCGGCCGAATCCAGCCTGCTCTATGAGAAAGTCACTTCTGGCGAGATGCCTGCTGCCGGGCAAAAACTGACAGCGAAAGAAAAGGGAGTGATTCGAACGTGGATTAATGACGGTGCCAAAGGCATTAAACCTGCGACCACCGTGGATCGCTCGGATGACGTCACGGGCGTCGAACTCTGGTCCTTTAATCCGCCGGCACGGCCCCCCACACCAGCGGTAACTGCACAGCAGCGAGTCTCAAATCCGATCGATGCGTTCATTCTCAGAAAACTGGAAGAGCACCAACTCACGCTGCAACCCGAAGCGGATCGCCTGACACTGCTGCGACGTGCCTCATTCGATTTGATCGGGTTGCCTCCTTCGCCAGAGGAGATCAAACAATTCCTCGACGATCAGCGACCCGATGCCTACGCGCGGATGATCGATCGCTTACTGGCAAGCCCGCATTACGGTGAGCGCTGGGGGCGGCACTGGCTCGACGTCGCAGGATATACGGACTCTGCAGGCATCCTCTCATCCGATCTCCCCCTGCCGTTGGCTTATCGCTATCGCGACTATGTGATTCGCGCCTTTAATAAGGACAAACCCTACGACCGCTTTTTACAGGAACAGATTGCCGGCGATGAACTGACCGACTACTGGACCGCGTACAACACGCAGGACACTTTACCCGAGGAAGTCGTGGAAGGCATCACCGCCACCGGCTTTCTGAGGACGGCCGCAGACGCCAGCCGTCCGGACTTTTCCTCCATCAAGAACGCGGCTGGGCAATATTTCTACCCCACCATGTTCGACACACTGCAAATTGTCTGCTCCTCGACGATGGGACTGACCGTGCAGTGCGCCCGCTGTCACAGTCATAAATTCGATCCGGTTCCGCAGGTCGATTACTATCGCATGCAGGCCGTCTTCACAGGTGCGTATCGCCCGACGGACTGGGTTCCGCAGATGAACCGTCGGCTCAAGATCGCCTCAAAAAAGCAAAAGCAGTCTGCGGACAAAATCAATGCCGAAGTAGACAAACAAGTAAAACAGCTGAAAGCCGGCTTCGAGAAATATAAACAGGGACTGGCAGACCAGATTTTCGCGAAACGTCTGACCGCATTACCCGAGCAGATTCGCGATGACGTCGAAATCGCCTTTGCCGTATCCAAAGAAAATCGCAGCGAGATCCAAAAGTATCTGTTTGAGAAGTTTGAAAAACAACTTCGCCCCGATGTGAAGGAACTCGATCAAGCCTTTAAAGCGAACTTCCCGGAATACGTCATCAAAGGCAAAGCGTTGAATGACCAGGTTGCCGCCGCAGAAAAACGCCGCATCCACTTTGACGAAGTGCGTGCCCTCTACGATTTGCCGGGCAGTGTCACCACGCCCGTCTTACTGCGGGGAGATCCGCAAACCCCCGGTCCAAATGTCGAACCTGGCGTGATTACCACGATCGACACCCCGGAACCATTTTCCTGGACACCCCCGCCGAAAGACACTCCCACGAGTGGACGTCGCCTCGCTTTTGCACGCTGGTTAACACAACCAGAGCACCCGCTCACCGCCCGAGTGATGGTCAACCGAATCTGGCTGCATCACTTCAGTACCGGGATCGTCTCCACGCCGGAGGACTTCGGCGTTTCCGGTTCCCCTCCCAGTCATTCCGAATTGCTCGACTGGCTGGCAACAGAATTCGTCCAGAACGGCTGGAGTATCAAACACATGCACCGGCTGATTCTCACATCCAGCACATGGCGTCAGCGATCGCGTGTCAGCCCCGAAACCCGTCAATCAGGCACCGCCATTGATCCGGAAAACAGGCTCCTCTGGCGACAAAACATGCAGCGACTCCAGGCCGAGCCGCTCCGCGACGCTGTCCTGGCAACATCCGGGTTACTGGATCCCACAATGTTTGGTGCGCCCATTGCCGTCCAGCGATTAAAGAGCGGTGAGGTGATCGTACCAGTCAAATCGGCACCGGATCGACGATCGATCTATATTCAGATTCTCCGTCTGAATCCTCAAACCATGCTCCGCGCGTTTGATCAGCCGGAAATGACCGTCAATTGCACAAATCGCAGCACGTCCACCGTCTCGACACAGGCATTGACGCTGCTGAACAGCGATCCCATGGTGCGTGCAGCGAATGCTTTTGCGAAACGGGTACAGACCGAACAACCCGAGGATCCCACAGGCCGCGCGGTCCTGGCCGCTTTTTCACGCCCCATTACTTCGGACGAACGAGAGCTGTTTACAGAATTTCTAGAAGAACAAACAGCAAAACATCTCGCCACCCATTCCAGCAAAGAACAGCAGAAACCGGAAATCATCAAGCAATCAAAACAGCTGGCCATGGCCGACCTGTGCCATATGCTGCTCAGCGCGAACGAGTTTGCCTACATCGACTGATCTATTCTTTTCGGAGACTTCCATGAGCCAGATAAATCCCCTGACACGCCGCGCCGCACTACGAAGGCTGGGAGATGGATTTGGCGGACTTGCACTCGCCACGATGCTCTCTGAAGCGGCTGCATCCTCGCGGCAGACGACTCGCACCCCAAACAGCCTCCCCAAAGCAAAAGCGGTGATCCAGCTTTACATGCATGGCGGGCCGAGCCACGTCGATCTGTTAGATCCCAAGCCGATGCTGAACAAGTTCCATGACACCCCACCGCCTGGAGAAGTAGCCGACGACGAAAAGCGAACCAAAAACCTGATGGGCAGTCCCTTCCAGTTCAAAAAGTGCGGCAGCAGCGGTCTTGAGTTCTCCGAGATCCAGCCCTGGGTCTCGCAACATGCTGACGAGATCGCTGTGGTGCGTTCAATGTTCACCGAACATCGCAACCACGAACAGGCAATCTGGATGGCACAGACGGGACTGACAGTTGCGGGACGTCCCACGCTGGGATCATGGGTCACCTACGGACTCGGATCGGAAAATCAAAACCTCCCCGGATTTGTGGCACTACCCGATCCGAAAGGCCAGTCCGTAGATGGCGTCCGTAACTGGTCCAGCGGTTGGCTGCCTCCTCAGTATCAGGGAACAGTTTTCCGGGAACAGGGCAGCCCCGTACTGCACCTGGAACCCTCTAAGCCCCGCACACAGGCGCTCACCAACGGCCGTCTGCGACTGCTCAAACAACTCAACCAGATGCACCTGGCCGAACGTGCCGGCGCGTTGGAACTCGAAGCCCGCATCGACACCTTTGAAATGGCCGGCCGCATGCAACTTGCCGCCACCGATGCCCTCGACCTCTCACAGGAAACACAGGAAACGCAAAAACTGTACGGTCTCGACAATCCGACCACGAAGTCCTACGGCACACGATGCCTGATGGCGCGACGGCTGGTCGAACGGGGCGTCCGATTCGTCTCCCTCTTCATGGCAGGTCAGCCCTGGGATACACATTCAAAGAATAACACACAGACAAAAGCCTGCTGTGATCGTACAGACCTGCCCATCGGCGGATTGCTCACGGACCTCAAGCGCCGCGGCCTGCTCGACTCGACATTGATCCTCTGGGGCGGCGAATTCGGGCGCACCCCCGGTGCACAACAGAGCAATAAACAGATCGAATTTGGACGCGATCACCATCCGTATGGTTTCAGCGTCTGGATGGCGGGCGGCGGAATCAAAGGCGGACAGGCCTACGGTGCCACCGACGATTTTGGTTACCGGGCCATCGAGAAACGCACACAAACCGCCAATCTGCACGCGACGATCCTCCACCTGTTAGGCCTGGATCACGAAATCCTCACCTACCATCACAATGGCCGCGATGAACGGTTAACCGACCTCTACGACACAAAAATTCTTAAAGAGTTGATTGTCTGACTGCAACCGGAATAGTTCTGCAGCAAATTCAGTGAGAAGCTGAAATCAGGGAAAGAGACCCCGGACAAAACAGAATCATCCGACCACTTATTTTGATCCGAATTCCGGCGTGCAGATGCCCACCGTATCGAAGAACTCGGACTCCCCGTCGGAGCGGAACAGGTTGAGGTAAAGTTTGGGAAACCAGTAATTGCAGGGGTGCTCACGATAGTTTTCGTCAAATGCCGCCCGACGGGAAATCGCCCGGACCAGTTCCGGGGCAGGCGTCGTATGCACCGCAAGCCCTTCATAGGTCACGATATAATCCCGGTCTTGACTGACCTCGATAAAGTCTACCCGCAGTTCCTGATTATAGGAAACCTGAAACGCGTTTCGAAAAAAACAGTCCCTGTCGGGAAACGAAAGGCCCCATTTTTCACATGCCTGTTCGGTATGAGAAGGCTCTCCCAGGACCGCACGGACTTCCTCTTGCGACATCCCCAGTTGAACTGGTCCCATCGACTCCAGTGGAATGACTTCCCAATGATGCATTACAGTTTCCTGATCAGCAGTGAATGGCACAGATCAATCGGATACAGATCGATGCGAATCCAGTCAATCATAAGATCGAAGCCGATCGGCCTCAATCATTCCGCTTGCCTTCAGACACCGCCTTAACCAGTTCCCTGTTTCGCTGATCTGCTTTGTATTCACTGACCACCATGATGGCGTGAATCATTCCAGGAACCCAGAAAAAGAGCGTGAGAATGACGTTCAATAAAAACTGAAAAGGTTTGCCTGCCAGCAAAACGGCCAATGGTGGAATCACAACAGCCAGAAAATACATCTCACTCTCTCCCGTTCCGAGCGTGTCTGTTTTCGAAGTCGCGCAATCCGTTGAGACTATCCATAAACAAGGTGAATATCAAGAACAAACCGACAGCCATCAGTCTCCTGTCTTCTCTGACCGAAGGGATTCTACTGAAGCTGAAACTCATTCTCGTTCGCGATATATCTGAATCAGCTTCCGTCTCGCCGCCCTTCGCTCCGCTGGTTGGCTTGCCAGCTGCGTATCTATTTCGTGCAGCAGAATTTCCAGTCGCTGGTCGCCTGTCAGAGGTTTCCAGGTATGATGCGTATTCGTGTCGTGATAGCGTTTGAGGTAGATTGCACTCGGCACTTCTACAAGATATGTCGATAGAGCAATGCTGAAGACCCAGATCTGATCGGCATAATCGTGCGGGAACATTGGCAGTGGCCGATTGAATTCCCGTCGCACCACTCCCCGATAGGGGATTCCCAGATTCCAGTGCAGATCAAGGTGAATTGCCTCACGCCAGGGGGGTTTTACTCCCAACTCACACGGGACTCGCTCCATCCGTGTCATTTCCATTCGCTGCATGTCCAGTTTATCGATCACTCCAAAGGCCAGCCCCGCTGATGGTCGCGCATCCAGCGCCGCAATCAGTTCTTCGTAGTATCCGGGATAAAACTCATCATCCTGAGGCATGATTGAAAAGAATTCAGTGTGTACCAGACTCAGCAGTTCGTTCACATGTACCCGCCAGTCAGCCACACCCGCTTCGCGACGAAACGTAATTCGCTCATCCCCCAAATGCCGATCTTCCAGAAGCAGCAATGCATCATCCACCTGCGTAATATCGCTGATGATCAGTCGACTCGCAGCTGGACTACGATCGATCGTCGTTGAAATGGTGTCCACCCATCGTGCCGCCTGATGCAGTGGCATGAGGATTGTCAGCCGGTCCTCGGCATGCGAATTCACTTCATGGCCTCATTTATTTGTGCCCCGGTGATTTCCCCCAGTTGAGGGGCATTGGTCAGCTTACCGGTATCTACCGTCCACCAGCCAGCATACGACTTCACACCAAAAGCTTCCCGCCGGTGCAGCGCGCTCTGGGGATCCTCAATATCCGTAGATCCCCGGGCCACGATCACCCCGGCTGCTGAAGACAAGATACGGGCTCCTGCCAGATCAGGCAGCCATTGCTGTAAAGCAGAGAGCGAACGTTCCGCTACCGACTGTGCCACCTCGGGATCTTCCAGCGACCGTTGTGGAGGCAGTTCCCCGAAATAAGTCCGGCACTCCGGGTACCAGCTGATATAAACCTGTCCGTCGCGTCGCGGTACAACATCACCATAGGGTCCCTGCACCATCGTAATCGGAACCAGGGGACGCATTCCCGGCGTCTGCTCTACCATGATCTGATGTTTGACCCGATAACAGAGAGGCGCGGCATCAGCGGGAATTCCCACCGTCGCATCAATCCGGGCCCGGTCACTCCAGGTACAGTTCGCCACCAGGTCGGCATCAAGTGTTCGTGATTCCCCTGCCTCTTGCAGATTGAGTCGAAAGCCGCCCGCTCTCCGCTCGGCACCATCCACCATGATTCCACAACGCAACTCAATCAAAGGATGTCTGCGCAGTTGATCTTTCAGTCGTGCCGCCAGATAACGCGGATCGATGGCGGCTTCTTCTGTCTCAAAAAAACCCTTCATGGACAGTCCCCGATCGAAGGGTGAATCAGCGTCTTCACCAGCAGCACGCCATAACCAGCTCAGTTCTCTCCCCAGGTACCCGGGGCAGCACAACTCATGCTCTGCCATTTCGCTCAGCAGAGCACTCAAACTGGTGTAGGAAGCGTGCAGCGTTCCTACTTCAGCAATGCTGTCCGGCATCACCGCATACAGAAAGCCCTCCGATCGCCACTCATGCCAGGGCAACTCACCACACCAGCGATCGAGTAAGGGAGCAAAGCAGAGCGCTCCTTCCAGCATCTTCCGCTGCGTCGCCCCACTCTGGTCCAGGGCATACACAAACCCGAGATGGATCTTGCCTTCATTCCGCAAGCTGGCAGCGCTCAATGGGGAAGGCCGCGATTCAATTAATGTCACTGCATGCCCGCGATGCGCCAGCGCCAAAGCCACACACGTCCCCTGCAGCCCGGCCCCGAGAACGACAATCCGCGGTCTCCCCATCCGATCAGCCTCCTGCAGATATCGGGCAATGTAAAAAGAAAAAATAGGGCCGACAGGACTCGAACCTGTAACCAACAAATTATGAGTTTGCTGCTCTAACCGATTGAGCTACGGCCCCGGATTGGGTTCTGACAGGGGTCGGTTCATACAGATCAGTCGGAACATTTCCTGCAAAATCTGCGGCTGAATACCTGTGAACCGGGAGGCTGATAGCTTACTGGAGTCGCCGATGGGTGTCAAAGCATTCGGACGCGAAACACGCGATCCTGTCTCACTTTCGGCTAAATCCGCCTCTCTGTTGAACTCTGACACCAGAGCGGGTAAACAGGATCGTAGTGCAATCGACTTTTTTGAGATTTCCTCAGCCAGATTTGGGAGGCCCGATTCGAATGGTTCAACACTCTTTGATCCCTGTTTTGAGTCTCTATCTGCTCCTGTTGTCACTCTGCTGCTCGACCGCAAGGGCGGAAAAAACGGCTCCCTCCGCTCCCCTCCGCGTCGGCTCTGTTAAAGGGGGACACATTCACCCGGCTCTGTGCCGCGCCGCCAACGGGGACCTGCTCGCCGTCTATAACGAAAACGGCGGAGGCGGTAAAGAACTGCTCCTCTCCCGCTCAACTGATGGCGGGAAGACCTGGACCACCAGCCAGCCGATTCCCGTCATCAAAGACTGCTCCATCTATCCCGGTTCGCTGACCACTCTCCGCAGTGGCGAAATCGTTCTGCACTGGTCCTGCTATCGCATCAAAGGCAAACGCCGCTGGCGGGTACCTCAGTTCTGTACGTCGCACGATCATGGCGTCAGCTGGTCCCCCGTTACGGAAATCCCCCTCGATGACTACTCGAACTATACCTGTCTTCGTCATCCCATCCTGGAACTCGAGAACGACCGCTGGGTCTGTCCGTTTTACGATCGCACTGTGATCTACGACCGGACCTCCAATTCTGTCACCCCCTTCGGCGATGGACGAAACCATGGTATGGTCCCCCTGGTCAGAACCGCCACAGGCACCATCATCAGCGGTGCACCACAAAGCGAGGCCCCCGTGCCGGTGGGCAAGCCGGGCAATATGGCTTACGGGCTTCGCTCGACCGATCAGGGACAAACCTGGCAGGCCCTCAACAACCTCCCCTATTTCGGTGTCGCCGGCTACGACCTGAACGTCCTGAAATCGGGTGACGTCGTGCTCACATCGATCCTGTATGGCGTCGGTCGCGATGACGAGTGGGCTTACGAGCTCACGCTCTCACATGACGAGGGTAAGACCTGGGACACCGCGAACTCGGTCATCATTTATAATCCGGGGCGCCCCATCAAAGGTCGCGGCTGGCCCCGCACGGTTCAGATCGACGACCAGACACTGGGCACGCTCTTTTACGATCTCGATCCAAAACAACCGGATGGGCCCGGCGTCTTTTTTGTCCGCACGCCACTGGCAGCCCTGAGATCAGACAAACGCTAATCTGCAGCTTGTGCGATCTGACTCTTCCGCCAGGCAGCCCCGTACAAGGCAAACCCCAACTGCACCGGTTCCGCAGCCTGTTTAAGTGCTTTCGTCAATTGCGGGTCAAAAGGAGTAACCCCACGCTGCCGCAACAAACCCGCGGCCTGAAGAATCACCGCCCGATCATACTTCGCCAGGCTTTTGAGCAATTCCGGCAACTCATCCCCCTGCTCTTCGACCAGTCGTTCTGCATACTTAACTGCCGGCGTGCGCTGGCCGTCACCATCTGCGTCGATCCAGACTGCGCCGGTCGAACCGACCACCTGAGACTTGTATTCCGATGACTCCGGCTGATACGGCTGTGCCATCGGCCAGTAAGGGGCAGACACACCGGGGCCCGTCGCGATCGCCACCAGGTGACAGTCCTGCGACCGCGGCTCCAGTTTCCAGGTCCCCTGCCATTTCACACCCCCGCCTGGCTTTGAGTTAATCTCTTCGCTGCGGATTAACTCGCCGTTCGCATACAGGTCGATCCGCTCCGCCTTGACCCAGGCAGGACCAGAGACCGTCAGCGTCACATCCAGCTGTTTCGTAGCGGGCACCAGTTCTCCCGGTCCATATTGACCATTGACCTTGATCCGTGTGAACAGGCCGTATGACAACAGCACTTTGCCGTCCACGAAATTCTGAATCGTCTGCGGCACATCAATTTTTCCCGGATCCTGATCGTCCGCCTGAATATAAGTCCGTCCCTGACCCACAATGTATCGGCTCACATCGTGCGAATCGCTGCAACCCACGGGGGTCAGCATCACCTCCCGGTTCAATTCGCCGAACCAGTCTCGGTACAGCTGCAGAACATCGGTTTGCGTCGCTCCCGAATTGATGATTTCCATCGCATTGGCCCGTAGCTTCCAGCCTTTGAGGTTTTCGCCTGTCAGCCCGATATGGTTCTTCGGGCCAAAAGGACGGTAGTTCGAATGAATGTCGCGGGCATGGTTCAGGATCACCGCTTTCACGTTCGGCGTGCCAAAGATGCTCTTGAAAATCCCCTCCCAGCTCATCAGCTTATAATCGGGAATTGGTCCCCCTTCCTGCACGGGAAAGACATTGAAGTGCCCCAGTTTCGTCGTGACTTCATTGCCAATCACCGGCGTAAAGTATTTTCGAACGTGCAGCTTGCGGGCCAGCGGATCGTAGTTGATCTGCTTGTTGTGATCGGTGGCGATGGGAAACTCGATCTGCTCCCCCGCCAGCGTCATCATCCGTTCTTCCATCGAACAGTCGCCATGACCGGAATGCGTAAAAGTATGGATGTGCGTGTCACAACTGACATAGCCACTGGTATCGACTTCGCGGTTGATCTTGAGCGGCACCTGTTTTTTATCGCCCGCCTTGATGCTGATTTTTTTCTCCGCCACGCCGTATTCAAATCCGCGACCGGCGTAAATCGTATAGGTACCCGCCGGCAGCTGGAATTCACTCTTTCCGCTGCTGGTGTAGATCACCCCGGTCCGCACCGCCTGTGTCGAGTTCGACTCTGCTGACGTCACCACCAGTGTTCCCGCCTGATCGACAATCGTAATCCGACAGGGGACCGGCTTTTCACTGGTCCCTTCCACGACACTTACCGAGACGGTCGCCTCAGAGAGAACCTTCTGTCGCGGTTCCGGAAACAGCACGATTTCCCCGACGCGAATATCATCAGGAATCAGCTTCCCCGACTGAAAAACCCGTAACTGGTTTTTACCCGCTTTCACCAGTCCCGCGGGAACTGGCAACAGCAGCTGCTGATCATTCTCATCCCGCACCAGTTTGCCCAGCACTTTGCCGTTCAACTCGACATTCCAACCCTGCTTGATATCCTGCTGACGCAGCTGCAGAGTTGCTTCCCCCTCGTTCGCTTTCGCCTCGAACTGCACCGACAGTTCCGATCGGGGTGTGGCTTCCGGGAAGGTCGCCCACTCTCGTTCCCCCGAGTGCCGCAGATGCACGAGTTTCGATGTAATCAGAGTTGCCTCATCGGCTGAGACCAGTCCGGCTCCCGCCAGCCATAAGAATAGAGTCAGGAATTTCCAGTTCATAATTGAAAACGCTTTATGAAAAATGAATGAAACAATAATAGTGTGACAGAAACAGCATCAGTGCTGCGCAGTTGTTTTCTTTGTACTCTGCAACAGGTAGGCCAGCAGGTCATGCAGTTGCTGGGGGGTGAGGATCTCAAGTAGATTCGCGGGCATTAATGACAGAGGCGACTGTTTCTGTTCCTCGATCTCCTCTTTGGCGATCTGAAACTCTTTCCCTTTATTATCCACGAAGACCACAATCGCCCCCTCTTCCCGTCGCTTGAGTCCCGAAAAGACGCGGCCGGCATCCGTAATCACGGTGGTTGTGCGGAAATTGAGATCGACCGCACGATTCGGATCGAGCACGTCTTCCAGCAGCCGCTCCAATCCACGATTGCCGACCCCATCCAGTTGTGGCCCCACCAGAGCCCCTTTCCCGTTCAACTGATGACAGACCGCACAGTTCTTTTCAAAGACCGCTTTCCCGTTTTCCGCAGACAGCTTGAAGCTGCCGTGCGATTTGAGATGTGTGGCGATCTGTTCCTGAGTCTCCTTACCCCGGGGAGGTAACCTGCTGATCAGCTTCTGCAGCCGCTGTTTGAGTTCGGGACTGCCAGACTGTTCGATCTGATTCCGGATGGTTGGTCCGGCCAGGAGTCGCGGTGCTGCGATCCCTTTTTCCGCCAGAGAGATCAATGTTTCGCTCCCGCCTGCCTGCTGACAGAGTGCTTCCGCCAGCCTGGTCTGCAGTCGGCTCGGATAGCTCTTGAATGCCTGCTTTAACAGGGGCTCCTGCTGTGCAACGTTTTTCTCAACAACCGCCTGAATTACAGTGTCTTGGAACGAAGTCGTCGACGGAACACGTTCGGCTGGCAACGGAAACAACGGCTGGAACTCTCTGGTTCCATCGATTGCTATAACTGCCAGTGCCAGATCATTTCGCAAGTCAGAATCCAGTCGGTCCTGTGATAACCAGGAAATCAACGGCTCCCGCTGCTCCTGCAATCGAAAGCGTTGTGCCAGCAACGCAGCCGCTGACAGACGCTGCACCTGTTGGGTCAGACTGGTACGAGGCACCGAGACCACCGCCGGTTCAAAACGCCCGACGGCCAGCCAGGCATAGGCTCGCCCGGTGTCTCCGTCCACAATTTCCAGGTAACCAGTTTCGCCAGCCACCTCACTCAAATCCCAGCTGATCTTTTGCGCCAGATCATTCCTGGGTGCAGAAGCACGTTTGACTACACTCTGATCAGCAGACCGGCGGAGTTGCACATAGTTCAAACCATTGTTGGGCTGCTTCAGAAACCCGGCATGCCCGGCGATATAAAACTCAAGTTTGGCGGGAATTTTGAAATCGCTTGAGATCAGTCGCCCCGTCGTCCGTTCTCCCGCAGGCAGACTGCAGAAAAAGGGAGCAGCTTTGACTCCATCCACAGACGCCCGCTGCTGCGTTACCCAGGGGTTGTCTGCCTTCCCTCCCGGCAGAGGTACATTCACCCATTGCAGTGACTGTGCTTTGACTGAATCCAGCAACTGCGCTGCCAGAGTCGCTCCCCAGTCCTTTAACGCGGGATCAAAGGCCAGTCCCTTCTGTTGATACCCCTGCAGCACGGCTTTAATAATTTCCACCTGCAGATCAAGTTGACCGGCCAGTTTTGTGCGGGCCAGTTGAATCAGCTCCGACAGTTTCCCAGCCGGTAAATAACGAACGATGTGCCGAAAATAAGCGGGCAGATCAGCGGAAGTTGCCGGTTCTTCTTGCAGATACTTAACCAGATACAGGGCCGCCTGTTCGGTTGGCACCGCGAGCGACAGTTCTGCCAGCATTTTACGCTGTGACGGGTTCAACTCGCTCCAGTCCAGTTTCGCCAGCAGAGCCGGCTCTCGAATCTGCAGCATCAGCGCCCGTCGTACAACGTAATCCAGATGATTGTCTTCTGCCGGCACGCGCGCTTTGAGCGCAAACAGCGGCGGCAGGTTTTTCAGATCCGGGTGTAAACCCAGTCCTTCCGCAGCCGCCCGCTGAACGAAGGCGTTCGTATCCTCTAACGCCTTCACTGCCTGCAAACGCTGCTGCTCCTGCCACTCCGACTTTTCAGCCAGGATCTTCGCTGCATGAATCCGTACCAGGTCAGACTCACTACTCAGTCCCTGGTTCAGCAGATCATCAGTCAGGGCACCACGGCGGAACAGAATCCATAACGCATGCACAACGATCGTCGGCTGCCGGGCATCTACGACAGCTTTCTGCAATGGCGCGATCACCTCGTCTCCAAACTGGTCCGTCAGATAATCGGTAATCAACATCCGCGTGGTAAGATTGCTGGATCCCAGCTGTTCGATCAGTTCGGGAATACTCAACTGAGTATAATCCACGTGCGGATGTTTCTTGCCTGTCGCAACGATTCGCCAGATCCGTCCCCGATGGCGGTCCCGCCCCGGATGATCCAGCGGCACTTCATAATGGCCGATAATTTTGTTGTAAAAGTCAGCCACATACAACGCCCCATCCGGTCCAAGTTGAATATCCACAGGACGAAACCAGGGATCGGTAGTCGAGAGAAAATCGGGCTGTTCCTGCGCAATGATCGTGGAACCGTGATAAACGGGCGCATTGCGGTTCACCCGACTGGTCATCACATTGCCACTCAGGAAGTTCCCCTGATATTCAGCCGGAAACTGATCTCCCGAAACAACTGCGACTCCGGCAATCGCTGTCGAGCCATGCAGATGATCCATCATTGGTTTAACGAAGCCAAGCCCGTCGTGCGGCTTTCCGAAGCTCGGATAATAGCCTCCCCGCAGAATCTGGTAGATGGGCTTGGAATGACAGTCCGCGGTAAACAGATTCCCCTGCTCATCAAACGTAGAACCGAAGGGGTTCACCTGCCCGTGTGAAAACTGTTCAATCCGAGAACCGTCCAGCCGCATTCGATACGTATTACCGGACTGCATTTCGATCGTGTGTCCATCGCTGCCGCTGACCCGCGTCTGGTTGTTAAAACCGTGATTCGCATACAGCCAGCCGTCAAAGCCCCGGCGGAACGAATTATTCATGCCGTGCGTATCTCGCTCAAAGCCCATCGGCCCAAACAGCTTCGTCACCCGATCCGCCTTGTTGTCGCCATCGGTGTCTTCATAAAACGAAATATCCGGGATACTGAATGCGATCACGCCATTTTTGTAGGGGTACAGGCCGATGGGAATATTGAGCCCTTCCGCGAACGTCGTCACCTTGTCCGCTCGGCCGTCGCCATCAGTATCTTCCAGAATTTTGATCGTATCCTTGCCCCGCTCTCCTTGTTTGACGGGATAAGGATATTCGGTGGAATCGGTCACCCACAGCCGGCCCCGCACATCAAAGGCCATGTTGAGTGGCTTCTGAATTTCCGGTTCCGAGGCCACCAGTTGAACTTCGAAACCGTCAGGCACGGTGAAACTTTCCCGCTCCACTTGGGGCGTCAACGGTTCGGTCGGCCGAATGAATTCGCGGAAGGGGTCCTTCTGCTCCTGGGCGGAAAGATTCAGGGGCAGCCAGAGAAAGAAACACCCTGTCAGGCACAGCCAGGAAGTGCGGAGCGTCTGCGTCATTGTTGTATCACCTGCGCTGGATCAAAGAAAAAACCCGCCTGCACTGTTTACCGGAGCGAAACAGCCGACGGGTTCAATCCTAAATGATCCATAAAGCAGAATCAATGTGAAGCTAATCAAGTTCCTTGATATAGATATTGCGGAACTGCATCAGACTGCTGGCCGGACTGAAAGTGCCGTCTTTCAACTTTCCGCCATGATGCTGCAGTGCAATCGGACCTTTCTCAGGTACCTCGGGCAGTTGAGCATTCTCCAGCACCATTTTGTTATTCAGAATGACGGTCAAACGATCCTTGACCATGATAATGATGAACTTGTTCCATTCCCCGACCGGATTGTCGGCGTTCACTTTGGGAGTCACACCTGCCCGGACTTCGGGTGAAACCGACTGGTTGCGGCGATAAGAGTAAACTTCCCCGGAACCGATCGGCCAGCACCAGATATTCACCTGGGCCTTGGAAGTTCCCCGCAGATAGATACCCGAATCCGCGTTCGGCAGTTCAACGGTAATCACTTTGCCGCTCGCATCTTTCAGTTCGGAACCGTCTGCCAGTACGATCGGCACTTTATATAATCCGGTCGTCTCTTTAATCCGCCATTCCATACTCAGGATGAAATCGCCATATTCTTTTTCCGACCAGAGATGCTTCTCGCCTTTGGCTTCGCTCTGCGCGTCATAATCGATCACGCCATCGACCACTTTCCAGTGACCATTGTCCCCTTCTGGAACTTTCCAGCCGGTCAGGTCCTCTCCATTGAACAGCGAAGTATATCCCGGATGCAGTTCATCCTCAGGGGAAATCTCGACGATCGCTCCGTCAGTAACCGCCTCTGGTTTGACCTCTAACTGCTCTTTCGCCAGTTTTTTCACTTTGTTCTGAGCCGGGAGTGTGGCCTGATTTAACAGACTCAATACAGCAACTCCACACAAAATCAGCAGCGACTTCTTTAGCCGGATATTCATGGTTTTCCTTTTCCTCTGATTCAGATAGACACGGCTGGCCATTGCCCAGCCGGGAAACTTCACTTCCGCTATCCTACCGGATGCCTGTGCGCCTTCCCACCCAAATTCGTAACTTTGTTAAGAGAAACAGGGTGTAACTTTGTCTGTTCAAACTGAATCTATCAACCAACAGAAATTGATTTCTCTCCGCCCACGAATTAACCTGTATAGACTACTGACAGTGCTTCCTGATTCTGTTTCAGAACCCGAACCTGAAAGAACCTCATTCATGCGTGCGCTCTCCTTGTCTGTTTCTCTGGGGATCTTGTTGTGCCTGGCCGACGGTCTGTTAAGCAGTTCTGCCCGGGCGGACGATGCGCAGCTGACCCCGCAGGAAACCTTCTTCATTCAAAAGGTCCGTCCGCTGTTCGAGCAGAAATGCCTGGGCTGTCATGGCGCAACCCCCGATGACATCAAGGGGGAGTACAACATGCTCACCCGCGCAGCGCTGATCAAAGGGGGCGAGTCGGAAGAACCCGCAGTCATCGTCGGCAAACCGGAACAGAGCCCGTTCTGGAAAGCCGTCACCTGGAAAGACGACAGCATCCAGATGCCGCCCCAGGAACGCAATCGCCTGAACGACGCGGAAATCGAGATCATCAAGCAATGGATCGCCGACGGCGCGGTCTGGACCGACCGGAATCTGGCTCCCCCGACAACCAACAGCGCCAATGCCGCGCAGGAAATCGTCATGTCCACTTCGGGCGGACAGTCCCCGACCTGGACCAACCGCACCTACGAACCGGAAGATGTCTGGGCCTACCAGCCGATCCGACGACCGGACATTCCCTGGCAGGCCCTCGCGCAGACACCCGCAACAAAGCGGCATCCGATCGACGCCTTCATTCAACGCAAACTCCAGGAAAAGCGGCTCACCCCTTCCCCACCTGCCGACCGTAAAACACTGATCCGCCGGGCCTGCTACGACCTGACCGGACTTCCTCCGTCGCTGGGCGAGATCCATTCCTTCGAGAAACAGAAATCCCCCGAGGCCTGGTCGCAGAAGGTCAAGCATCTGCTGGAAAGCCCCCAGTACGGCGAACAGATGACCCAGATGTGGATCGACATCGTCCGCTACGCGGACACCAGTGGTTTTGCCAACGACTACGAACGCCCCAATGCCTGGCGCTACCGCGATTACCTGGTACGCAGCTTCAATGCCGACAAACCTTATAACCGCTTCATTATCGAGCAGCTTGCCGGCGATGAACTGGATCCCGCCGATCCTGAAATGTTGATTGCCACGGGATTCCTGCGGAGCGGCCCCTGGGAACATACCGGCATGAGTGTCGCCGCAGTCACCCGCCAGCTGTTTCTGGACGACATCACACAGAGTGTGGGCGTCAGCTTCCTGGCGCACAGTTTCCGCTGTGCCAAATGTCACGATCACAAATTCGATCCGGTCCCCACCCGTGACTATTATCGCATCCAGGCGGTTTTCGCCCCCGTGCAGTTCGCCGACCGCAAAGTCGCCTATCAGTCTTATGAAAACATCTCCGGCTTCGACCACATGAAAGCCCGCACGGAAAAACTGCTCGCTGAGACCAAAGCCCAGCAGCAGAAATTCAAAGAAAAGACCGACGCCGCGATTGCTGCCTGGCTGAAAGAGAACGGCTATAAAAACCTCAAACAGGTTGCCGCTGACAAACGGCCGCCGCTCCGCTGGTTCGGCCTGACCGAACTCGAAAAGAGCCTGCTCAAAATCAACAACAAACGCATCGACTACTTCGAGCGGGAACTCAAACGCTACGAACCCTACTGCTTCAGCGTCTATAACGGCCCGTCCAACAACTTCCGCTCCACCAAAGCGGTCAACCTGATCCCCGGCCCCAAACAGCGACAGGGCAACGTCGAAGAGATCTTCATTCTCGCCGGCGGTGCAATCACAGCCCCCACAGACAAAGTCACTCCCGGTGTGCTCAGCGCCATGGCCGGTTCCAATGATCGCCAGAACCCCAACGCCTGGAATACCATTCCCCACACAGCCGATGGCCGGCGGCTGGCCCTGGCCCGCTGGATCGCCAGTTCGAACAACACGCTCACCGCCCGCGTCATCGTCAACCGGATCTGGCAACAGCATTTCGGCACCGGTCTGGTGGCCACGCCCAACAACTTCGGTCAAAAGGGAGCCAAACCCTCGCACCCCGAATTACTCGACTGGCTGGCCACCTGGTTCATGGATCATGGCTGGTCGATCAAACAATTACACCATCTGATCATGACCTCTCAGACCTACCAGCAGAGCAGTACTCCCGTGGATGCAGAACAGGTGCGGACGCTTGATCCCAGCAACCAGTTACTCTCTCACTTCCCCACCCGCCGGTTGACCGCCGAACAGATTCGCGACTCCCTGCTGGCGATCACCAACGAACTCAATCCTGAAATGGGTGGCCCGGGCGTCTTCCCGGAAATTAACTGGGAGGTCGCCCTCCAGCCCCGGCACATCATGGGTTCGGTCGCTCCCGCGTATCAGCCAATGCCCAAACCGGAACAGCGCAATCGGCGCACCCTGTATGCCTTCCGCTATCGGACCCTCTCCGATCCGATGCTCGATGTCTTCAATCGTCCCGGCAGTGAAATCTCCTGCGAACGCCGTGATGAAACGACCGTCACCCCGCAGGTCTTCGCCCTGTTTAATGGTCAGTTTACCCACGACCGGGCGCTGGCACTGGCTCATCTCATCAGACAGAAAGACCAGACGCTTCCTGACGCTGTATCACAAATCTTCCAGCAGGTTACCCTCCGGACGCCCACTGAGTCAGAGCTGAAACTGGCGCTCACACATGTCAAAGAAATGACAGACTATCACGCCGTGCATCCCCCGCGAAAGATCCCCCTGCCCCGGGAGGTCAAGCGGTCGATGATCGAAGAACTCACAGGCGAGTCCTTTACCTGGACCGAAAAACTGGATCTGACCGAAAACTACATTCAGGACCTCAAACCCTGGGACGTCGACGCCGAAACCCGGGCGCTGGCCGAACTCTGCCTGGTCCTGATGAACTCCAACGAATTCATTTATCTGCGGTAACAGAAACATGCACCGATTACAACGACGCGATTTTCTCTATGGCATGGGCGCCAGCCTGGGCACCGTCGCATTCAATGCGCTGCTGCAGGCCGAAGAAAAGTCAAAACCCAAGCCGCACAATCTGATTACCGGCCCGCCACTCGCCCCCCGCGATCCGCATCTGAAACCGCGCGCCAAAGCCTGCATCTTTCTGTTTATGGAAGGCGGCCCCAGCCATATCGACACCTTCGATCCCAAACCGGCTCTGGAAAAACTCCACCTCAAGGAATTCGTCCGCGAAGACAAACAGGTCTCCGCGATGGCCAGCGGCAAACGTTATTACATTAAAAGCCCGTTCCAACACCGCCAGGCGGGCGAATCGGGCATTTCGCTCTGCGAACATTTCTCGCACCTCTCCGAAGTCGCCGATGACCTCTGCGTCTATCACGGCTTGCAGGCGGAATCGATCAACCACCCGACCGCCTGTTACCACATGAATACCGGCAACCGCTTCGGCGGCGATCCCGCGATCGGCTCCTGGATGACCTACGGGCTGGGCACCGAAAATCAGAACCTGCCCGCGTTCATCGTCCTCCCCGAAGTGGCCTACCCGCAGGGAGGCGCTGCCAACTGGTCCAACGGGTTTCTGCCCGCCTACTTCCAGGGGACCGCACTCCGTTCGACCGGTTCACCCATTCTCGACCTGAATCCGCCCCCGAATGTCACCCGCGCGACCCAGCGTAAAAATCTCGATCTGCTGGCAAAGCTGAATCAGCAGGACCAGCAGCGGCATCCACACGAAGAAGTTCTCGCGGCCCGCATGGAATCATACGAACTCGCGTTCCGGATGCAGACCCAGGTTCCCGATATCATCAACCTCGAAACAGAAACCCAGCAGACACAGGACATGTATGGACTGGGGCAGAAAGAGACCGACAGTTTCGGTCGCCGCTGTCTGCTGGCTCGCAAACTGGTGGAAGCTGGCGTGCGTTTCGTGCAGATCTACGCCGCTGGCTGGGATTCGCACGATTTCCTGGAACGCTCGCACAAGGCCCGTATGCACGCTGTCGACCAGCCCATCGCGGCATTACTGAAAGACCTCAAAGCACGCGGGCTGCTGGATGAAACGCTCGTCGTCTGGACTGGGGAATTCGGCCGCTCCCCCGACAACGGCATCCGCAGCGGCAGACAGGCCGCCGGCCGCGACCATAACGCCAAAGGCATGGCCATGTGGATGGCGGGGGGCGGCGTCAAAGCCGGTCATCGTATCGGTGCCACCGACGAAATCGGCGACCATGCCGTCGAAGTCGTCAACCCGATTCGCAATCTGCATGTCACACTCGAACACATCATGGGGCTCGACGACAACCAGCTGACCTACTTCCACGAAGGCCGGTTCAAAGTCCTCAGCCAGACCGGGGGTGCCGTGATCAAAGAGCTGCTCGGCTGAGCGATCGCTTCAGTCAGCAACGATTGCTTTCGTCATCCGCTGATGCGGAATCGTCACCGAGATGAATTCGTCTCCCTCGACGGCATAACCCAGTTTCTCATAAAAGCCGACCGCTTCCTTCCGCGCATCCAGTTCCAGCATCTGGATGCCTTTCTGCTTCAGGGACGCTTCCACCAGTTCCAGGAGTCGTCGACCGAGCCCCTGCCCCTGATATGCAGTGGCAACCGCCATCTGCCGCAACTTGGCCCGCTCGTCTGACATAGGTACCGCCAGCACGTAAGCTACGATTTGTCCCTCCTGCTCAATTCCGAAATGCAGATATTCCGACTCGGGCGACAGATCCTCCGTCTGCAGGTCGAGTCCCAGCGGCAGACGCAGCAGCTGGTTCCGCAGTACACACGCCTGCGCATACCAGTCAGATTGAAACGGAATCTCCAGAAACAACATGTCTCACCTGCTCCCTGTCACTCCTGCGTGCCGGTTGCTGCTGTCTCAATCACTTCGACTGGCGCTGTTTGAGCCTCACCATCAATCATCCGGGCACTCTGCAGATGATGCACAACCCGCCACAGATGATAGCTGATCCGACTCAGCCAGCGATACGAGTCCAATTGGTTCAGAACATATTCAAAATCATCGCCGGATCGCGAAGCAGCATCGGTAAACCGGCGACGAATCGATTCCTGATTCTGGTCCAGTTCCCGTGCGCATGCCTCCAGCGGTTGCTCGTCCATCAGTTTCTGACGGTCCCGAAATGCAGATTGGGTATCACGGAACAGTCCCGTCAAACTCTGCACGATCTGACGCAGATCTTTGATATCGCCCGCCGCATCCAGACGCTCGATCTCCTTAAAACGTCTGGTCAACCGCCGAATGTGATCCAGCGCCAGCACGACTTCCTGGTAACAGCGGAGGGTCTCCGGGTCCGCTTTGGAAACATTGATCCGCCGCAAATAATCTTCAGTGACCGTCAAGGCCTCGTGCGACTCTTCCATCACAGTCGGAATCTCGGCCCGGTCGACATCATCGGCAAACAGGCCATGGAACAGATGCAGCACATCCAGAAAGACTTCGGACAGAGTGGATCGTGCTGCTTCAATCGCCACATTTGGTGTCTGAATGAACGATTCTTCCAGGCGCTCCGTATGGTCGTTAACGTCTTCCGGTGCCAACCAGCAGATGAAACGGATAATCTGTCTGGAAAACGGGACCAGCATCAGGATTCCGACGATATTGAACAGACTGTGAAATGTCACCAGCCCGATCTCCGGCGGAAATCGGTCCCCCAGATCCAGGATGTCCTGCCAGAACCACATGTAAGCTGGTACCAGAAAATAAGCGACACAGGCCGTCGACACATTGAAAAACACATGTGCATACGCAGTCCGTTTCGCAGAGACCGAGCCCCCCAGCGTCGCCATCAACGCGGTCACCGTCGTTCCCACATCAAAGCCGATCACCATCGCCACGCCCTGTGTCAGAGAAATCGTGCCGGTATGCACGGCGGTAATCGCCATCGCCACCCCGGCACTGGATGACTGGGTGACCAGGGTAATGCCGATGCCAATAAATACCAGAAAAATTCGCCCCAGCCAGGTATCTGAAGGAAATGATTTCGGCGTGACCGTATCTGTCAGACCGGCCATGCCCGCCTGCAGACTGTCGATCCCCACAAAGATCAAACCGAAACCGGCCAGTGCCAGCCCCGCCGCCGCAATCCGCCTCCGGGCAAACAGATGCATCAGCGTCCCGACCAGGATCAGGGGAAACGCCACCTCGCCCAGCTTCATTTTGAATCCGAAGACTGCCACAATCCAACCGGTCACCGTGGTCCCCAGATTGGCACCAAACACTATGCCCAGCGACTGTGATAACGACAGCAGACCGGCACTCGCAAATCCGACCGCGGTCACTGTGGTGGCACTGGAAGACTGTAATATCCCGGTCACTATCGCTCCGGTAGCGATCCCACTCGGCAGGTTCTTCGTGAACTTAGCGATCATCCGGCGGATCGTATCGCCCGCCAGTTCCTTCAGGCCGCTGGTCAGGACGACCATCCCCAGCAGGAACAGTCCCAGGCCTCCCGTTGCATTAAGAATCTCTAAACCCATAGATCGTCCGGCGGTGTACAATCAAAGCGCGTTATTCAGACTCAGCTGATTCCAGTTCAGTAGAATCAGCTATTGTACCAGAAAACACGATCAGATCGAGTCTGTTTTCCGCTTACCAGGCCGTCCAGCCACCATCAACCAGCAGGTTCTGACCGGTGATGTAGCTGCTCGCCTCACTCGCCAGGAAGACCACAGCCCCTTTCAACTCGGACGGCGATCCCATACGTCCCATCGGACTGTGCTTACTCAGTCGTTCTGCCAGCCCCGCGGGGGCTTTCTCAGAAGGAAACGGCCCCGGGCTCAGACAGTTGACCCGCACACCATCTTTGGCCCAGTAGACCGACAGATGCCGTGTCTGATGAATCAGCCCCCCCTTCATCGTATGATAGGCTACCGGACTGGCGGCGCAGATCCCGTCATACGCTTCAGGATAGGAACCGACCACGCCATACATCGAACCGATCATGATCACGCTCCCCCGGGCTTCGCGCGCGACGAGGTGATCACGCAGCTTGCGTGCCAGCAGAAAATAGCCGGTCGCATTCTGCAGGTGACGGTTAAACGCTTCCGCAGTCACATTCCGCCAGTCTTCCCCCACCGGGTCATTGCCGTTATTCACCAGCACATCGATCTGGCCTGCTGCCTCCAGGGCTGCTGCAAAACCTGCGTCAATTGAATCGGCGTCCATATGATCCAGCGCCACCCCCAGATGTCCCACCTGTCGTGGGTCCGGAAGTTCTGCCGCCGTCTGGACCGCACGTTCCTGACTGCGACTGCTGACCACCAGCCGGGCCCCGGCTTCCGCCAGGCCCCGGGCCATCGCGCCTCCAAGATAACCGCTGGCACCAGAAATCAAAATGGTTTTGCCAGTGAGATCGAATAACTGCTGAATCGTCGGTTCTTCGCTCGGTTGCATCGAGGATTCCTGTTTCTCAGGTGGAAAGGATTAATGAGAAAGATAGTGTGCCGGTTCAATCCAGGCACGTCGTTCTACGGATTCCAGAATGGAGAGATTCACGGCCAGTGTCTGCATTCCTTCTTCCAGCGAACAGAGTGGCGGGCAGAAACCATCCAGGTAATCCAGAAAGGCACTCGCCTGACGTTCGAACAGAGTGTCCCGTTCCAACTTTTCCCGGTAACCCACTTCCCATTCTCCTTCAGGTTCGGAGACTCGACGATACCAGCTTTTCTGATACTCGAACCGCAACATGCCCCGCTCGCAAATCACAGTAATGCTCGATTCATTCGCCGGCTGATGCTGATTCAGACTGAAACTGCCCATCACGTTCCCTTGCCGGGTAATCACGTGCACGGTGTCTTCCACATCAACGCCCTCCAGCACCTGATGCGCACAGTCCGCTACCAGAGCCTTGACCGGACCGACCAGGTATTCGCCGGCGTTCATCGAATGCGTCAAAGCATCCTGCACCGCACCGCCGCCCGTCTCGCGTGATTTGTAATAAATATCACGGTAGGCCGGCCGGTAGGTGGGAAAATTCTGCCCCGAGACGACAACCATTTCCACGGGTTTGCCATAGTGCCCGGAATCCAGATCCACCTTCATAGCAGCCAGCGCCGGATGGGCGCGATAGACATAGGCCACCCCCGCTTTGCGCTGTTTCGCTTCCAGCGACTTCTGCAGTTCCGCAACGCCTGACACATCGGTACTCAGCGGCTTCTCGATAAACACATCCAGCCCGGCTTCTACCACCTGCCGCGCCATCTGAATGTGCAGGTGGGCGGGAGTCGCGATCACCGCAAAGTCATGCGGATCCGCCAGGGCGGTCTCCAGGTCCGCGTATTGTGTTTTGATACTGTAGCGATCAGCTATTTTCTGCCGCAGGTCGGCATTCAGTTCACAAATGGAGATGTCCACGCGGTCCGTGGACTGAAAACAGCGCAGATGTCGTTCTCCAATCGACCCAACGCCGACTACCAGCAATCGTCTTCGCTCTATCATGATTATATTCTTTGGAATCAGAGGGAGGAGGAAGGAAGCACACTTCATAGAGAAACACACTTCGATGAATGGGTAGCTCTATGTGTATCATAAGAGAGTCAGATGAGTGGGCAATGTACGCAACGTTAAAAAATCAGGAAAGTCGCGAGAGTTTTAATGCGACTTTCCTGATGCAACTGCATTTAGAGTCTCACTATTTCACAAACTGCAGCGAATACAGATCGGCATCTTTCATCACAAACTTTAACCGCACCGGTTTTCCGCTGAGGGCTGACACATCGGAGCCCCCCTTCCAGGTAACAATCCGGTCGACTTCGTTTCCGATCTGCTCGCGCGCGTCAGCCAGGGTGAATCCGGGAATCGGCTTGCCCTGCTCATCCTGGATCTCGACTTTAATACCACCCGCAGCCGAGGTCGAAAAATTGATCGAGAGTTCTGAACCGTCGAAGATCAGCGGCTTCGTCACTAATTCTCCGCCTGCATAGTCCGCCCGCACCGAAGCAAAACCATCCAGACGCAGCGAATAGCGACGCAGATGGGCCGTTGGTTGTGCATAGTCCTGGTTCACATAGACCGACATTTCCGCCGGCCCGGTCTGGACCACATTCAACGCGGGATAATTCGTCCGCGATACCCAGTTCTGTGCGCCAATACCACCGGTGATGAAACCGCTCAGAAAAGTACGGTCATACATATTACCGCCGCGGGTCGTCATCAAAATCGCATCCGAAGTATCCTTGAAATAGCGGGGATGCACGCCGATCTCTTTCGCCTGCTCATCCGTCAGCACCTGGCGACCAGGCATGAAGCGGGCAGCCACCGCCAGATAAATGTGCGGTGCCCGAAAGTAGGGATGCGTCTGGTTCGTATAAAGGTGCTCGATCGGCGATTTCTCTCCCCGATGCGTATACTCCATCAGCACCGGCTCAGACCAGTGAATGAAATCATCACTCTCAGTCCGGGCAATCCGGCGGATCCTGTCTTTGAACACCCGAAAGTAGCTGATGTATTTTTTCTCGACCGGGGACCAGAACGCCACGTTCTGGGAATCAAACATATAAGGAAACGGCACCATTTTTTTGGAGATCACGGTCCCCGCCGGGTGCTGCTTCCAGTGAATCCCGTCCGGCGAGGTGAACGCCACCAGACCACTTTTCATCGTCCCGCCCAGCGCCTTGTAGCGTTCCGCTTTGGGAACTCCGGGCCGCGTGTCCAGGAAGGGACTGAGATTGTGCGTCATCGGTGCCGCGTCTGCCAGGATGATATTATTCTTCTTGAATCCCTGCTTTTCATACAGCGAAAATTCCGGCTTGGTCCAGTGAATCCCATCCTTCGATTCCGCGTAGCAGTAGACCTCTCCTGTATCCCCGTCCGCTCCCGCCTCGGGTCGTCCCCGGTAGTAAGCGCGATACAGATCGCCGTCTTTAATGATCGTGCAGTACCCACAGAACAGCCCTTCCCAGGGCTTATCAAATTTCAGCACGATCCCTTCATCGACAGGATGATGCAGACTCAGCCGCACGTTTTTCATCTTGCCGATGAGATAATCATCCACAAACAGTTCGCGGTGATCTCCAATCTTCAGCGGCTGTTTCTCACCCGCCTCTGAATCGGCACCATTGAATCCGAATACGCACATCAGCAGTAACAGCAGCAGTGGTCTCATCTGATTCTCCCTGTCCCCTGTAAAAGACATCTTGTATCTAGTCATCAACAAATCAGTTTATCAGCAATCCGGATTATTGAACATTCAAGCCAACTGAATTGTTGACACCAGATGAACAACTTGTATCATATTTAAATACAAGTAACGTCACTCAACACTTTTTTCAACCCTGAACTGAGAAAATCTCCCGGTCATGACATCACGTGCCCCGGAAACACAACAGACCAGTTCCCCTGCCTCGGCTTCCCAGCACGGCAAGCAGCGCACGAAGTACATGCAGCTCGTCGAGCAGCTGACCGAACAGATCACGCAGGGGGAACTCAGCCCGGGAGCGGCACTCCCTTCGGAACACCAGCTGTGTGAAACCCACCAGCTGGCACGCACCACCGTTCGCAATGCCATGCAACTGCTCGAAGAACAGGGCTGGATCAATCGGATCCACGGCAAAGGCTCGTTCGTCAGCACCAAGCCCCCGATCCCCATTAAACAGCAGCTCGATATTTTCGCCTTCGTTCTGCCCGAGGTACGCACCGGCTTTTACCCCTCCCTGCAACGGAGCTTCGAACAGGCAGCCGCCCTCACCCAGAACCAGGTGCTCGTCTGCTGCACGGAAAACAAAGTCGACATGCAGGGCAACACAATTCTGCAGCTCATTGACAAACATGTTGCCGGCGTCGCCCTGGTCCCCGCGACAGTCCCCCCAACCCCCGCGTACCAGGTGCGACAACTGCAACAGCACGGCATTCCGGTCGTCTTCTGTCACCGGGACGTCGAAGGCATCCAGGCGCCCCTGCTTTCCATCCCCTTCCGTGAAGTCGGCCTGCTCGCCGGACAGACACTGCTGGAACAGGGACACCGCTCGATCGCCCTGTTTTCTCCCCACCGCGCTACCGCCTCGATTGAATACGAAACCGGACTCCGCGAGGCCCTGGCTGCCAGCCCTGATCCCTGCCCGGAACCGTTCATCTTTCACGGCCCCAGTTCGCAGTTGCATCCCATCGACTACGAACCGGATCTGCTCAACACCCTGGAGCTCATGTTCCAGCGTCCTGAACCGCCCACTGCGATCTTCGCCACCTTCGATTCACTCGCCGAACTGATTTACCTGCTGCTCGGCAAACTGGGAAAGCGCGTTCCGGAAGATGTCTCCCTGCTCGGATTCGGCGGCACCGTCCGCCACGGCGCGATCCAGAGTCGGCTCTCTTCGATCACCGTCGATGAAGTCGCCATCGGCAGAAAAGCGGCTGAGCTCCTGACTCAGATGAAACAGGGAGCACTGCCCATTGATTCCGCCGAAGTCTTCCCCATGCCCATTAACACCAGCACCGGACAGACCCTGGGACCGCCCCCCGGTCCATAACCATCCACACCTTCGTCCCTGCGAGGCCCATACCATGCCTGCCAGCCTGCTTCACAACTGCTGCCCGTTTCGAACTTCCCTGCGGATCGCGTTCTGCCTGCTCAGCCTGCTGCTGAACCTCCCTCTTCTGGAAGCACAGGAAACAGAAACGCTGCAGCAGAAACTTGCCCGCCTCCCGCAACCCTGGCAGAAAAAACTGCACCGCCTGACACTCAAGGAATACACGGAAACACTGAAATTCTGGGAGCAAACCCACCCCGACCTGGTTCAGGTCGATCGGATTGGCGTGACCCTCGAAGGCATTCCGCTCCCCATGCTGAAAATCACCGACCCCAAAACCGACTTGAAACAGAAACAGATCTGCCTGGTCACTGCACTGCACGGCGGTCCCGAACGGAGCGGCACCACGGCAGTGATGCACTTCGTGGAATGGATGCTCAGCGACGATCCGGAAGCCGTAGCGACGCGGCAGAAACAGCTGCTGCTGATCATTCCCATCATCAACCCTTTCGCCTATTTCGAAACCGACCGCTTTGGCAACTCCCAGAAGATCGATCCCTACACCGGGGGCGGCACCACGAACTGGGACCTCAAAACATTGCAGTTCAAGCTGCCGGAGAAATCGCCTGAAGTCATGGCGGTCCTCTCGGTCGTCGATCAGTTCCAGCCCGACGTCCATGTCGACGTACACGGTACCGGCCTGCAGGAGTACGCTCCCGAACAGCTGGGCTCGCGGGAACGTTACCGCGGCCAGACCATGTTTGAAGTCACCGGCTCAGCCTATTCCAACATGTCGCTCCGCCCCTGGGACTGGCGCATCACCGAAGCGATTAACCAGTCTGGCGAAGCCGCTGGCTTTGGTTACGACCGCTTCGAAGCCGACGCCCAGCGTCTCTTCTGGGGCAATTCGCTGACCGCGATATCCAATAAACTCTGGCTGGGTCGCCCCCAGTTCTACACCGCGCATTACGGCTATGCCCATTACCACACCATGCTGATGGCCTTCGAAGTCGGCTGGGAACAGAGCGGGCTGGCACGCCTCAAAGGCCTGATGAAAATCGGCAACGAGCGCTGGATAGACGAATTCCACTCCGGGTATCCCGTCAATCGCGTTAACAGCTATATCGGCCACTATGTCAGCGCCTGGGGCACCACGGCCCGCGCTCGTCGTCAGAGCCGGGTCGAACTCTGGAAACAGCAACCCCGCTTTTCCCAGGCGGTCCTCTATCCGCAGACCGCCGGCCGGGATACTTATCTCGTCGCCACTTCACAGAAAGCAGCTGAACTGCTCTCTGCCGATATCCCGGAATTCCTCGCCAACATCAAAGATAGTCCCGACATCGACCAGAGCGCACTCCAGACCATCATTGAAGCCGGCCCCGAAATCAAATTTGCCGTCAGTAAAGGACGTGCCTTAGGACCAAAAGAGCTGCCCATTGAACACGGCATTTCGTTCCAGCTCCGTCTCCCTTACCACCAGCCGGACCTGGTTGACATCCGACTCAACGGACACCTGCTGCATAAAAGTGAAACCGACGGCTATGTCTCCTGGCAAGGGTCGGGATTCACCTATGTGCAGATCAATGTGCCACCGGAAAAATCCAAGACCCATGACCTCTACCTCATCACCTGTCTGTATGCCCCGAAGGAACAGAGAACCTATGGCTGGAAGCCGCCCGCACAGGTACTGAACCGGATCAAATAACCACAGAAACAAACCGACCCTCACAACATAAAAGGAACACCTCCATGAAAAACGCCTCGCCCCTCATCACCGCCTGCCTGGCCCTGCTCTGCCTGACTGCCTCGCTGCAGGCGGACAAACCGGTTCAGTTGAAACTGGAAAGTGTCCAGAAAATCTGGGACAAAGATCCACACAATGCCTTCACTGGCCTGACCCGCTTCAAAGACAAATGGTACTGCGTTTTCCGCACCGGCAAGGCACATGTCTCCGCCGACGGGGCCCTGCAGGTCCTCGAATCCAAAGATGGCAAAGACTGGACGCCAGTCGCCCGCATCACTTCCGAGACCGCCGACCTTCGCGATGCCAAAATCAGCGTCACGCCCGAGGGACAGCTCATGCTCAGCGGTGCCGGTGCCCTGCATCAGCCCGCCCCCTATCGGCACCAGTCGATGTCCTGGTTCTCCGATGACGGTAAGCACTGGTCCAAAGGCCATGTCATTGGTGATCCTAATCTCTGGCTCTGGGGCATGAAGTGGCACGACGGCAACGTTTACAGCATCGGTTATCACACGGGAAAAGAAGGCCCTCGTTTCACACGTCTCTACAAAAGCAGCGACGGCAAAAAATTTGAAACCGTCGTCGACAAGCTGATTGACGAGGGTTACTCCAACGAAAGCTCCCTGGTCTTCACCAAAGACAACACCTGTTACTGCCTGCTCAGACGGGACGGTAAAGGCGCCACCGGCCTGCTCGGTACCTCAAAGCCTCCCTACACCAAATGGGACTGGAAAGACCTGGGCATCAAGATCGGCGGACCGGAACTGTTCCAGTTGCCCGACGGTCGCTTCCTGGCCACCGTACGTCTCTATTCCCCCAAACAACGCACCTCGATCTGCCAGGTAGACGTGAAAAAGGGCACGCTCACCGAACTGCTCGCGCTCCCCAGCGGCGGCGACACCAGCTACGCCAACATGGTCCTGCACGACGGCCTGCTCAACGTGAGCTACTATTCCAGCCACGAAGGCAAAACATCAATCTACTTTGCCAAAGTCAGTTATAAATAAAACTGTCATTGGTGTGGCCTGCATCTGTTTCAGGGGTCTGTGAGCACAGTTTCACAGGCCCCTGATTTTTAGACTCCCGCCATACACTGTAAACAGGCTTGCCTCACTATCCGGGAGCAGATAAAACTAACTCTGACATTTCGTGTCCCTGAAATTCTCACGTTCTGGTCTGGTTTACTATGTTTGCTCAGCTACCTTATCTTATCGCCCTCTCTCTCAGCTTCACCACCGGCACGGAAACCCTGCTGGATGATTTCAACTACGAAACGTCCTCTGCGGCCCGGCAGGCGTGGACCGAACTCAAGGGAACGCTCCCCCTGGCGATGTCGAAATCAGGCAGCCAGAATGTATTGCTCCTCTCGGCCCCCTTTCATTCCAATCGCGAAATCCCCCGGACCGGGATCGACAAAACGCTGAAACAGGACCTGACCGCCCCCGGCCTGTTTACGATCGACGTCAAACCCGCCTCGCCCGACAGCAATCACCAGGTCAGCCTCTATTTCAAAAGTGGTCCCGGCTGGTATTCGACCTCCGCCCGCATCAAGGGAGCAGACTGGCAGACGCTGCGTTTCTCCAAAGGCGACTTTCGTGGCGAAGACAATCCCACAGGCTGGGACAAAATCGAAACCGTACGGCTCGTCATCTGGCGCGAGTCCGACAGCGAGCCTGACACGCACTTCCAGATTCGTAATCTCAAAGCCATTACCAGCGACATCACCATCATCGTTCCTGACATCAGTCAAAAGAAAAAAGAACAGGACACCTTCGCCGCGGCCGACCGCATCGAAAATTTCCTTGAGACCTCCGGCATTGGTTGCGATCGTATCACGGAAAACGATCTGTCTCTGAAATCACTCGGATCTCGTTCCGTAGCCATCCTCCCCTTCAACCCGCACATCTCGGCGAAAGCCTGCGGAATTCTGAACCAGTTTATGGAACGGGGCGGCAAGGTCTATGCGAATTTTCAGATTCCCCCCGCCCTGGAAAAGAACCTGGGCATCAAACAGGGGAGCTACTTCAATCCCCCCCAACCGGGAACCCTGGCATCCATCCACCTGAACGACGCACAGATCCTGGGGCTCCCCTCCGAGGTCAAACAGGCCTCCTGGAATCTGATCACCGCTGCTCCCACCGGGCATAACGCACGCATCGTAGGAGAGTGGTACGACGAAACCGGCAAACCGACGGGCAAGCCCGCCCTGATCGTCAGCGACCAGGGTGCCTACTTCAGCCACCTCATTCTGGGAGACGACCCCGTCAATAAACAGGCCCTGCTCACCGCACTGATGGCTCATTTCCAGCCTCGACTCTGGGATTCGATTGCCGCAGCCACGATCCGGCAGGCAGATCAGGTGGGGCCTTTCGAGTCCTTCGATGAACTCCGCCGCAGCATTGTTTCCACTGTCACTCCGCAGCAGAGTAAAGTTCTGGCCGCCCGTGATCTGGATCGCACCACCGCTTTACTGGTACGTGCCAAACAACTCCTGCAGAAAAATGAGGCGTTTCAAGCAATTGCCTTCGCACGGCGCTGCCGTGAAGAACGGGTCAAAATCTATCTGCTGACCCGCGCCAGCCCTCCGCGCGAAGCCCGGGCCTTCTGGGACCACAGCCCCACCGGCCCTTATCCCGGCGACTGGGACCGGACCTGTAAAGAACTGGCGGATGCGGGCTTCAATATGCTCATCGTCAACATGCTCTGGGGCGGGGTGGCCCACTACCCCAGCGATGTCCTCCCCCGTAGCAATTCCTATGAAGTCTACGGGGACCAGATCGAACAGTGTCTCAAAGCCGCGCACAAACATGGGCTCGAACTTCATGTCTGGAAAGTCAATCACAATCTCACCACCGCTCCGCCATCCTTTGTCAAACAGCTCCGCGATGCCGGCCGGACCCAGGTCAGCGTGACCGGAGAGCCGATCGACTGGCTCAACCCGGCTCACCCCGAAAACTTTCAGCTCGAAGTCGACAGTATGCTCGAAGTCGTCAAAAAATATCCCGTGGACGGCATTCACTTCGATTACATCCGCTACCCCAATGATCGCCACGATTACAGCGACTTTAGCCGCCAGAAATTTGAAGCAGACACCGGCATCAAAGTCGACAACTGGCCCACTGACTGTTACAGCGGCAAACTCAAAAGCCGGTACCGCAACTGGCGCGCCGACCAGATCACCCGGCTCGTCGAAACTGTATCGCGCGAAGCACGCCAGATTCGACCGGGCGTCAAACTCTCCGCGGCTGTCTTCCGCGAATATCCCGACTGCCGGGAATGGGTCGCCCAGGACTGGCCGCTCTGGGCTAAACGAGGCTACCTTGATTTCATCTGCCCTATGGATTACACCACCAGCGACGAACAGTTCCGCCTCTGGATTGAAGATCAGCAGAAACACCTGGCCGGCAGCATTCCCATCTACCCGGGCATCGGCGCCCTCTCGACCGAAGCCACGCTCAGCAGCGACCGCGTCCTGGGCCAGGTCGATGTTACCCGCCAACTCAGAACAGGCGGATTCACTGTCTTCAGCCTCAGCCCCCAGACCCTCTCCAGCATCGTCCCCGATTTCAAGCAGAGCGCCGGCAAAGTCAAAGCCATCCCGACACACCGCGCACAAAAGAAATAAGGGGTGAGCCCGAATGCAATTCGGGCCGAGCGCAGCGAGCAGGAAGTCTCAGTTTAATTGATCGGTTCAGAGCAAACCCACCGACCTGCTCATTCAGAATGATGAGGTTCGCTCCCCCACAACACGCACCAAAAAAAGCGTTCATCTCCGAGTAATAAAAGGGTGACCCCGGATGTAATCCGGGGTTGGCGCAGACAACAGGAGGTTGCAGTGTCCGCTTTCAGTTCTCCCTGGTCGCGTCTCACTCATTAAAGCTGAGACTTCGGAATCTTGATGCTGAATTGACCACGTTAGCTGCGACCTCCTGCTCGCTCCGCTCGGACCGAATTCTATTCGGTCCCACCCGGTCATCTTCGCTGGAAAAATAAACAAAAACAGGCAGGCCAGGAAAAATCCCCGACCTGCCTGCGTTCATCTTTCACAACGAGTCAATCTTCGGCCCGGCTTCCGTCGCCGCACATCTTCACCACTTTTGGGTTGAACCGTGCCACGATTTCCACCAGATCCTGCTGCTCGGCCATGACCTCATTGATGTTCTTGTAAACACCGGGAACTTCGTCAGCTCCCGCTGAGATCACGGTGATGCCTCGCTTCTCCAGATCGTTTTTCACCGCCTTCCAGCGGTACTTATCCTTCGCTTTGTTACGAGACATACAGCGACCGGCACCATGCGATGCCGAGTTCAGGCTCGCTGGATTTCCTTTTCCACGAACCACGAACGCCGGATCGGCCATCGAACCGGGAATCACACCCAACTCGCCTGCTGCCGCTGGGGTTGCCCCCTTACGGTGCACGTAGACCTCCTGGCCGCCGTGCTCTTCCTTCCAGGCAAAGTTATGGTGGTTTTCCACGCCGGAGATCACCTTGCTCCCCAACAGTGCCGCCACGTTCTTATGGATCACAGCATGGTTTGCTGCCGCATAGTCGCCCATCAGATTCATCGCCGCCCAGTATTCCTGGCCGGCTTCCGAATCCATGTCCAGCCACGCCAGACGTCCCAGGTGCTGATGACGCTTCTTCAATCGCGACTGCGCAATCGCAGAATACGTGCTGCATACCGACGCACCGGTTCCCCGGCTACCGCTATGGCTCAGCAGCGCCACGTATTCACCCGCGCTCAGGCCGAGCTCTGCATCATCTTCCGTGATCGTCAGGACGCCGAACTCAACAAAGTGGTTGCCGGAACCCGAAGATCCCAGCTGCTTCCATGCTTTGTCTTTGTTCTGCCGGGTCACTTTCGTCACCGTCCAGTCCTGATCCATCACTGAATGATGCTGCTTCTTCTCGTGAGCCGTACCCACGCCGAACACGGTTCCCCGGTTCAGCGCATCGATAAACTGATGACGCTTGTCATCCAGCGCATCTACGGCTGTATCCAAAACCGACAGCTTCATACGGCAGGCAATATCCACACCCACGGCGTAAGGAATCACTGCGTTTTCCAGTGCGAGTACGCCACCGATGGGCAGACCGTAGCCGATGTGCGCATCAGGCATCAGCGCTGCACCATAGGCTGCAGGAACCTGGCATGCCTGTTCCATCTGCGCGAACGCACCTTCATCGATGCCCTCCTTACCCCAGATCTGGTAATCGATTGGCTCAACCACTTCTTCCGTGTTATCTTCTACCAGCTCTGCAGCCAGAGTTCCGAACGCAGCATCCTCCAGGAAGTCCTCAGGCGTCGCAATCACCTGCTGCACGCGCGCCTTGACCTCTTTACCACGAATTTTTTCATTCGCGACGGCCTGCTGAATCGCCGTCATGGCCGTCTTCAAACAATACTGTGGAACACCCAGTTTCAGTAACTGTCGAGAGTTCATCTCTCTTCTCCTCATACATAAAAAACATTCTGACCCGATTTCCGCTCCGGGTCACACATCATTCTATTTCAATTTGTTCTCACTGGACACTGGAGTAGTAAGAAGGTTCTCTGTTTCCAATCTCGCTCTCCCAAAATCATCTATTTTTTCTCCCCGCCACATCATCGAGAAAATCTTTTCGCAATCCGGTTCAGAATCGCGGTCTCTTCGCCAACAGACCAATGCCCAAAAGCGTAAAACTCACAACCAGCGCACGCTGGCAGTAGCCAGCAGGAACATTCCAATTTCCTCTAAGCTCAGACACAAACAACTGTTAGCAAACACCAAACGGAACCATTGACACCATAACGAGATACGTCATTTTATCCTCATCCGCGTCTTGCAAAGGCCTGGAACGACCATTAGAATAAATATTTGAACCTGAATTCGGGAACTTTTAATACCCCCCGTTTCCGAAACATCTGCCATCCCGCCTGCTGAGCCATGGGGTTCAGCTACCGCCGTTGCAAACTGATATGGATTGTCGGTCGGACAGGCATCACCAGAGATTCATTGACAAGTTGATTTTGAAATGCCCCCGTTCCAGGCGGCGGATCATCCACTTGAAAATTTCTATCCAGAAGGTGAATGTCATGCTTCTTCTGTGTTCGAGCAAGCGCATCGTCCCTGCTCTGATTCTTACATTCCTCTGCAGCCCCCTTACCCGGGTGAGTGCTGAAAAAAATGCGAAAGTCGCGCCTGCGAAAGTACGTTCCATCCTTTCGGAAAACTGTTTCCAGTGTCACGGACCGGATGCCAAAAAACGCGCTGCCGACCTTCGCTTCGATACCCGCGACGGCGCCTTCGCCGACCTGGACGGACACAAAGCCATTGTCCCCGGCAATCTGAAAGAGAGTGAACTCATCACCCGCATCACCACCGCGGATGAAGACCTCAAAATGCCTCCGGCTGACAGTGGCAAACAGCTCAAACCAGAAGAAATCGAGCTCCTCAAACGCTGGATCAAAGAGGGTGCTGAATGGCAGGATCACTGGTCGTTCGTCACACCTCGTAAAGCACCGCTCCCCCAAGTCTCTCAATCAGGCTGGGTTCAGAATCCCGTCGACCAGTTTATCCTGGCGCGACTCGATGACGAGGGACTCAAACCTTCTCAAGAAGCCGACCGCCGCACACTGATCCGGCGCGTCACCCTCGACCTGACCGGCCTGCCTCCGACACCGCAGGAAGTAGAAGCCTTTGTTAATGACAAAAGCCCTAATGCCTACGAAAAGGTTGTCGACCGTCTGCAGCAGTCCCCAAAATACGGCGAACACATGGCCCGCTACTGGTTGGATATTGCCCGCTACGGCGATACCCACGGTCTGCACCTCGACAACTACCGCGAAATGTGGCCCTACCGCGACTGGGTCATCAATGCGTTCAACACCAACAAGCACTACGATCAGTTTGTGATCGAACAGCTGGCCGGGGACCTGCTCCCCAATGCGACGCTGGACCAGCAAATCGCCACCGGCTTCAACCGTTGTCACGTCACCACCAATGAAGGAGGTTCGATCGCCGAAGAAGTTTATGTCCGCAATGTGATCGACCGCGTCGAAACAACCGGCCAGGCCTTCATGGGGCTCACCCTCGGCTGTGCCGTCTGTCACGATCACAAATTCGATCCGTTTACGAAAACCGAATTCTATCAGCTGTTCGCCTTCTTCAATAACCTCGACGGGCCGGCAATGGACGGGAACATCAAGGACTCTCCCCCTTCCGTCCGTGTTCCTAATGCGGCACAGTCCAAACAACTCCAGACTTATAAGGATCAGATCGCGTCCTTCGAAAAACAGGGTGCAGCCCGCATCAAAGCAAACGAACCCGCATTTAAGTCCTGGCTTGAGTGGAAACAACAGATCCAGAAAACGGGCAGCAACCCCGATCTCTCGATCCCCCAGCCGGGCGGACTCCTGGCAGCCTACTCCCTCGACGAAAAAGAGGGCGCTGAAGCGGCAGACAAAACCAATCCGAAAAGCAAAGCCACTGTGAAAGGGGCCCCCAAATGGGTCGCCGGCAAATTCAACAACGGCTTCCAGTTCGCCCCCGGCAGTTATCTCGACCTGGGTAAAACCGGACAGTTCAACAAAGGCACTCCTTTCAGCTTCGCCATCTGGGTGAAAACCAATGGCAACACATCAGGACCGATCGTCTCCAGCATCAATCCCAACTCGCGCGAACGGGGCTACGATCTGCAGATCACCAACCGCACGCTCAGCGTCCGCCTTATCGATCGCTGGCCCGGGTATGCCGTTCAGGTCCAGACCAAAAACAATGAAATCACTCCCAACCAGTGGCATCATGTCTGCGTGACCTACGATGGTTCCGCGAAAGCACACGGCGTCACCATCTATGTGGATGGCAAAGAGTCTGAGCTGACGATCTCCTCCGACTCCTTCAAAAACACAACCCCTCTGAACTCAGCCACTCTCCTGCTGGGACACTCTCCCACCAAACAGCATCTGACCAACGGCTTTCTCGATGAGTTCCGCATCTACGATCACAAACTCTCAGAAACCGAGGTCAACCAGGTCTACTTCGATCAGCAGATAGAACCCGTCCTGAAACTGGCTGCCGACAAACGAAACCCCCAGCAGAACGAATTGCTCAGACAGTACTACCTGAATCAGTTCGACTCCGAGTACCGTAAGCTGCTGGCCGAGAAGGTCAAAGTCAAAGCGCAGGAAGAAAAACTCATTCAATCGCTCCCCACGACACTGGTTTTCCGCGAACGGAAAAATATGAAAGATGCCTTTGACCTGAAGCGGGGACAATACGACCAGAAAGGCGAAAAGGTCACACGAAAAACCCCGTCCCAGTTCCCAAAGATGGCAGCCGAATGGCCCGTCAACCGTCTGGGCCTGGCGAAATGGCTCGTCGCCCCCAGTCATCCGCTGACCTCCCGCGTTGCCGTCAACCGGTTCTGGCAGCAGTTGTTCGGCACCGGCATCGTCGAGACCAGCGAAGACTTCGGCAACCAGGGAGCCGTTCCCAGTCACCCCGAACTGCTCGACTGGCTCGCTGTCGATTTCCAGGAACATCAGTGGGATATCAAACGCCTGATGAAACAACTGGTGATGTCAGCCACTTACCGCCAGAGTTCCAGCGTCACTCCGGAACTGCATAAAACAGATCCTGACAACCGCCTGCTGGCCCGTGGCCCCCGCTTCCGCCTGGACGCGGAAATGCTGCGTGACCAGGCACTCGCGGTCAGCGGACTGCTCGTTCCCAGGATCGGCGGCCCGAGTGTGAAGCCACCGCAACCCGATGGTCTCTGGCACGCCGTCGGTTACTCCGGTTCCAATACGGTTCGCTTCAAACAGGACACCGGCCCCGAGAAAGTCTTCCGTCGCGGCTTGTATACCTTCTGGAAACGGACCGCGCCACCACCGGAAATGTCAACCTTTGATGCCCCCAGCCGGGAAGCCTGCACCATGCGTCGCGAGCGGACCAACACCCCGCTCCAGGCACTGCTGCTGCTCAACGATCCGCAGTACATGGAAGCGGCCCGCGCCTTCGGCGAACGCATGATGAAAGAGGGAGGCAAAACTCCCGAAGAACGGATCAAGTTTGCATACACGCTGGCAACCGGGCATCCGATCAAACCCGAAAACCTGACACTCATTGTACAAACTTATCAGGATATGCTGGCCGAATACCAGAAAACTCCTGAAGCAGCCAAAGAACTGATTTCTGTCGGTGAGTCCAAACCGGATGCAAAACTGAATCCGCAGGAACTGGCCGCCTGGACGATGGTGGGGAACCTCATCCTCAACCTGGACGAGGTACTCAATAAAAACTGACGACTTTCGAACTCCATCATTCCACAGCACACATGCCGGCCTGTCTGCAGCGCCGGCTTAAAACTCAACAGAAATAAACAGGTATCGTCATGAATCCCATGCAGGAACGTCTCTCACAGATCACGCGACGTCATTTCTTCAAAGCAGGTGGCCTCGGTCTGGGAACCGTGGCCCTGGCCTCCCTGGAAGCCAATCGACAGACAGCTCAGGCTGCAACTCCCGAAATGAAAGCCAGCGGCGGACTGCCCGATGTGCCCCACTTCGCCCCCAAAGCCAAGCGGGCCATCTACCTGTTCATGGCCGGCTCGCCTTCGCAGATCGACACCCTCGATTACAAACCGGAACTCGATAAACTCTTCGACAAAGACCTCCCCGAGTCCGTCCGCCAGGGACAGCGTCTGACGACGATGACCTCCGGCCAGTCCCGCTTTCCGCTCGCACCGTCCAAATTCAAATTTACCAAACACGATAACGGCTCCGATGGTGCCTGGGTCAGCGAACTGCTGCCCCACACCGCAGGTATCGTCAAAGATATCTCCATCGTCCGCTCCCTCTGGACCGAAGCCATCAACCACGATCCCGCGATTACCTACATCTGCACCGGCAACCAACTGCCCGGCCGTGCCAGTCTCGGCTCCTGGTTGAGCTACGGGCTTGGTTCGATGAATGAAAATCTGCCCGCCTTCGTCGTGCTCACCTCGACCTGGTCGGGTCGGCAGCAGGCACAGGCACTCTACAACCGCCTCTGGGGCAGCGGATTCCTGCCCAGTAAATACTCGGGCGTTTCGCTCCGTTCTCAAGGCGATCCGGTTCTGTTCCTCTCCAACCCTCCGGGCGTCTCTGCCAAACTGCGCCGCCGTATGCTGGACACCCTCTCCCAGGTGAATCAGAACGAGTATGAAAATATCGGCGACCCGGAAATTCAAACGAGGATTTCCCAGTACGAGATGGCCTTCCGCATGCAGACCTCGGTCCCCGAACTGACCGACATCACCAAGGAAACCAAGGCCACCCTGGACATGTACGGCCCCGACGTCCACAAGCCGGGTACGTTTGCTTATCACTGTCTGCTCGCCCGCCGCATGGCCGAACGGGGGGTCCGCTTCTCGCAGATCTTCCATCGTGGCTGGGACCAGCACGCGAACATCGCCGGCGACCTGCCCAAGCAATGTAAGGACATCGACCAGCCGGCAGCTGCCCTGGTCAAAGACCTCAAACAGCGCGGCATGCTCGACGACACCCTGGTCATCTGGGGCGGCGAGTTCGGCCGCACCGTCTATTGCCAGGGGAAACTGTCTCGCGAAAACTACGGACGCGATCACCATCCCCGCTGCTTCAGTATCTGGATGGCGGGCGGCGGCATCAAAGGAGGACAGGTCTACGGCTCAACGGACGATTTCAGCTATAACATCGTCGACAAGCCGGTCCACATCCACGATTTCAACGCCACGATCCTCCACTGCCTGGGCATCGACCATCGCAAGCTCAGCTTCAAATTCCAGGGCCTCGATCAACGTCTGACCGGCGTCGAAGAACACCACCCGGTCAGTGAGATCCTCGCCTGATCAGAGTATTATATGTCAATTAATGTAGGGGCTGGCCTGTGTGCCAGCCCGCCTGGCGATAAGCAATTTCAACAGGCAATACCATGGGCCACAGCACAACGCTACCAACATGGGTAAGCCCGAATGCAATTCGGGCCGAGCGCAGCGAGCAGGAAACTGGCAGAGAAAAGATCCAGCTGGCCATTCAGCAAACCAATCACGTTTTGCTTCGAACCCTGACTCAATAAAAAAAGAGGCAGCCACTTCAGACTGCCTCTTTGCGTTTCTTACATCTTCTTTTACCACTTACTTCTCAGCAGCCTGCTTCTGCAGCTTCAGCATCTGTTCCGCATATCGCTTGCCGAACTCCCGCTCTGCTTCCGCATTGAAGTGCACCTGATCGCTTTTCGCAGGCAGACCCTTCGAAGAAGCCACCGCGGTGTCAGGTACCGTTTCCGCAATCCCGTGCAGCGCCTTGTTGACCGTACCCGCTCCGGGACGCATGAAGAACTCACCCAGCTCTCCCATCACGAACGGCATGTCCGGCTCGTTCAGATCTTTACGCAGATCCTCGATCATGCCTGAAAGCCGCTTCTGGTACGAGTTGTATAACTTTGGATTGGAAGAATCCCCTTCCCCCTGGTGCCAGATCGCACCTTTGATCTCGCCGTACTTCTGGTTCTCTTTCGCCAACTTCACGGCCCGCTCATACAGATCCCCCCCTTTGACCCAGCGACTGAGGGGCGTTCCCCCCACGGCTGCCGGAATCAGACCGATGGTCATGCCCGGCTTCGCTTCAGCGATCGCAGGACCAAACCCTGATCCGGGACCGACGCCGGCAATCTTCGGCTTATCAAAGTGCAGCGGATCGGTCGCCGGCACCCATTTCCCCTGCTTGTCGAGCTTCAACACCCGGGGATGCGACTTGTTCGTCGCGGGATCCACTTTCCCCCGGCCCGCCATATTCGACTGACCGATCAGCAGATAGATCTGAAACTTCTCTTTGGAAGGCAACCGGGCGGCTTTCTCTTCCGCCTGCACAGCACTCAGAACCGTAAACAGCCCCATGAACAGGGTCACACTCAACAGCAGTTTAATTTTCATTTTTTGGGATTCCAGCCTGAAAAGGAAAGACAATTCGATCATACTTTCATTTACTATAGAAGGTCACACAACTTTACATCAAGTAACCGGTTTCAAGTTTTACAGAAGGAATCTCTGCAACATGAATTTCCGTTTCACCATTGCGCTCATCGCTTGCACCCTCGCAGTCACAGTACAATTCCCCGACTTCAATTCCACCTCGACTCTCTCCGCAGCCGAGAAGAAAGGCAAAGCCACCGCCAAAAAGCCCGGCTGGAGACCACTCAAGGATGCGGAATTCAAGCTCTATAAACAAACAGACCAGGGCGATCTGCACCTGAATATCTATAAACCTGCCGACTGGAAGCCCGGCGACTCCCGCCCCGCCATCGTCTTCTTTTTCGGGGGCGGCTGGCGCAGCGGCAACCCCAGCCAGTTTGAACCCCACTGCCGCTACCTCGCTTCCCGCGGCATGGTCGCCTGCTCTGCCGAATACCGCATCAAAACCAAACACAACACCACCCCCTTCGAATGCGTCTCCGATGGCAAATCAGCTGTCCGCTGGATTCGCGAGCATGCCGCTGAACTCGGCGTCGATCCCAATCGCATTGTTGCCGGAGGCGGTTCGGCCGGTGGTCATGTCGCTGCCTGCACGGGCACAGTAACCGGGTTCGATGAACCAGACGAAAACAAGAAAGTCTCTTCCGTCCCCAATGCGATGGCCCTGTTCAACCCGGTCGTCGACACCACCGAGACCGGCTGGAAAGGGGGACCGCAACAGCTGGGCGAACGGTGCAAGGAAATCTCTCCCATCCATTTCGTGCGGAAGGGCACCCCACCCACGATTATTTTCCATGGCACGGGCGACACAACAGTACTTTTCGAAAATGTCGAACGCTTTACTGATCAGATGAAGCAGAAAGGCAACCGCTGTGAACTCATCCCCTATCCGGATCAGCCGCACGGCTTCTTTAATCTGAGCCGCAATAAAAAGAACTACGATGATACCATCGAAAAGCTGGACGCGTTTCTGACCTCACTGGGCTACCTGCCGCCGCAGAAATAGTTTCGCGTTCCACACTATTTGCATCCCACCACAAACTGAAAACAGGACCTGACGACATGACCGGTCTTTCCCCTGCCCGACTGTTGATTTCCTCTCTGCTGTTCTCCGCTGTCTGCAGCCTCTCCCCCCTGGCAGCAGCGGAGATCAAAACGCCCCGCTCCCTCGACCCGCGGATTAAGATCGAACTCTTTGCTGCCGAACCGGATGTCGTCACGGTCACCGGCCTCTCCGTCGATCAGCGGGGACGCGTCTTTGTCGTCGAAAACCATACTCACTTCCGTCCCGAAAATTACGAGGGCCCCAAAACCGACCGCATTCGACTGCTCGAAGACACCACCGGCGACGGCCGTGCCGACCGCATCCAGACCTTCTACGAAGGCTCAACCGAAACCATGAACGTCGCCGCCCATCCCAATGGCTGGATCTACGTCGCCACGCGGAGTTCTATTTTCCGTCTCCGCGACAAAGACGATGACGGCAAAGCGGACCTCCGCCAGAACCTGGTTCAGTTGGAAACCACCGCCACCTATCCCCACAACGGCTTCTCCGGCTTTGCCTTTGATTTCTTCAACAACATCTATTTCGCCATGGGAGAAAATGAGGGTGCCGACGCCGAACTGGTGGGCGACTTCGGGAATATCTATTTCACCCTCGGCCAGAATTACGGAGACGACGCGATTCTCATCGGCAAAGGCAGCGTTCGCATTCCCGCCCTGCGGGGTGAAGGAGGCGTCTTCCGCTGTCGTACCGACGGCAGCCGCCTCGAACGGATCGCCACCGGTTTCTGGAATCCCTTCCACCTCTGCTTTGATTTCTACGGCCGCATGTTTGTTGGGGATAACGACCCCGGCAACCGACCTCCCTGCCGGTTGCTCACCATCGTTCAGGGGGGTGACTACGGCTACCGGCGTCGCACGCTCGAACCCTTTATCGCGGTCAACGCCGAAACTCCGGGCACGCTACCCATGACATCCTCCACCGGAGAATCTCCCACCGGCGTGATCTCCTATGAATCCGATCAGCTTCCCGCCGACTACCGCGGCGATCTGCTGGTGGCCAGTTGGGGCGAACATCGCATTGACCGCTATCACCTCACTCCCGATGGTGCCTCGTTCAAAACCACCACGCAACCGGTTATCGCCGGCGAAGAACATTTTCGTCCCGCGGGCATCGCTGTCGGCCCCGACGGCAGCCTGTATGTCGGCGACTGGGCTGATCGTTCCTATCCGCTGCATGGCAAAGGCCGAATCTGGAAAATCAGCGCTGTCAAACCGGAACTCTCCCCCCGCAACAACGCGCTGACCTCCCCCGACTGGCAACAGCGTCAGAACGCGGCCCGCGCATTACTCGCGCAGAAGAAGCCCGGCATCGACAAACTCAAAACCGCCCTCAGCAACGACGATCCCCGCGTTCGTGCCGTCGCCTTGAATGCCCTGGCCAGCGTCAACAAAATGAACTCTGAACTCGCTGCCCCGCTACTTACAGACAAAGAGCCCGGCATCCGCGAACAGGCAGTGACGATCCTCCCCGCGGAACTCGTTGATTTCGCCAAAGTGGTCCAGGAAGATCAGTCCCCCGCTGTCCAGGCCGCCGCCCTCAGACGCATCACGAACAAACAGGATTTACCCCTGCTCTTCGACCGTCTTCACAGCAGCGACCCGTTCATGCAGCAGGCCGCACGCGAAGGACTCCGCCAGACACTTTCCAATCCAGAGCTCACGAAACTGTTCTCCAGCAACGACGATCCCGCCGTCCGCCTGGCAGCGATTCTCCTGCTTAAAGAAAGCAACACATCAGCCGATGAAAGTCTGCTGCAACAGGCACTCAAAGACACGAATCCCGCTGTGCGATTCGTCGCCGTTGAATGGATCGGCCGCGATCAACTTAAACAGTTCCGCGAAACCCTGGTCTCCGACCTTGCCAGCCAGGCCACTACTCCCGATCTGCTCAAAGCCTACCTGGCCTCCATCGCACAGCTCGACGGCGTGATGAAAGAATGGACGCGGGGCACGACAGGCGACTGGTGGGTTACTAAATCCCAGGCCCAGCAACTGGTCGCCCGCCTGCTGGATCTGCCGGACACATCCCCGGAAGTGCTGAAACAGATCCTGCTCTTTCTGCCCGCGAAACATCCCGCACTCAGTGAAAAGAAACTGACCGCATTGGCCAAATCAGCCAATCCCGGCGTCCGCACCGAAGCCATCCGCAGCCTCCGCGAACTCAAAACCAAAACCGTTCGTCAGCAACTGCTCCAACTCGCCGCCGATGCAAAAGCCGACACCAACCTCCGCGCCGAAGCGATTATCGGCCTCGATTCCGCTCAACCGGAAAATGTCAAACCATTGCTGCAGCTGGCTACAGACCCCAGTCCCGTGGTTGCCAACGAAGCCCTGCGCACCCTCCGCGGCGCACAGCTGACTCAAGCACAACGGACCGCCCTGAAACAGCTGGCTGCAAACAACGACGAAAAAAATGCTCTGGTCCACCGCGTCCTGAATCAGAATTCGACACAAACCAAACCGGCCCGGGATGAGCTCTCCGCATGGATGCAGACCCTTGCCGGTCCAGCCGATCCCCGTGCAGGACAACGTCTCTTCTTTCATCCCCAGGGTCCCGGCTGTTTTCGCTGTCACCAGATCGACGGTCGCGGCCAGCAGGTCGGCCCCGGCCTGATTCGTACCAACGGTCGGATCGCATTGAACCGGGAACGACTGGTAGAAGCGATCATCGATCCCAGTAAAGATATCGACCCGGGCTTTCTCCCGCTGACGATTGTCACCATCGATGGTCAGACCGCATCGGGCATTTATCACAAGCACAATAACAAGGAACGTTCGATCTACGACTCCAACGGAAAGATCCGCTCGTTTAAAATCGACGAGATCGAAGAAATGGTTCCCTCGAAAACGTCGATCATGCCCAATGGACTGGTCGACCAAATGACACTCCAGGAATTTCGTGACCTGATCGCCTACCTCCTGCCGGGATCAAATTCGGAGGAGTCACCTTCCGACTGACGTCGGTCAGCGAACTGCGCCTCCATTGACGTTGATGACCTGTCCTGTGATGTAAGCCGCTTCCCGACTGCAGAGAAATCGCGCCATGTTGGCGATGTCCTGCGGAGTCCCCCAGCAGTCCATCGGCGTTTCCTGTTTCACCCGCTCCTGCCAGAGTTCGCTCGCCTTTTCTCCCCAGGCGGTCTGAATCCAGCCCGGCGCGATACAGTTTACACGGACCTTGGGTGCCAGTGTGACCGCCAATGACCGACTGAAACCCATGATCGCATTTTTGCTGGTCGCAAACAGCTCGCCGCTGTCCCCTTCCATGCCCCGATCCGACTGATCCCAGCCAATATTCAGGATACAGCCATAGCCCTGCGCCTGCATCCGTCGTCCCACTTCGCGAGACAGCAGAACCGTTCCGCGAACATCGACATCGAACAGCTTCTCGAGCTTCTGGTCATACTCCAGTTTCGCTTCTGTTCCGGTCAGCAGATCGACGCCGGCGTTATTCACCCAAATGTCCAACGCCCCCCATTCCTCAAAAGCACGAATAATAAAATCGGGATACTGGTCCTGCCGGGCCAGGTCGATAGAGAGGGCTGCCGACTTCCGTCCCCGGCTCCGGATCTCCTGCACCACCTCTTCCGCAGACTGAGAGGAATTCCGATAATGGATCAGCACATCCGCCCCGGCATCAGCCAGCTCCAGTGCGATCGCTTTTCCGATGCCGGAAGAGGAACCGGTTACCAGAGCTTTCATCCCGGTCAAATCACAGAACGGAGAGACAGACACCACATAACTCCATATAATAAAGGGACTTAAAAATATAAAACGACTCTTATTTCGCGAATAATTAGATAAACTGGATAAATACTAGTTGACGATTGGGCAGAGCACTACCATAATTGCCAACGAAATAAGGGAGCGGTCTTCTTTTTTCTAAATCGAAGCGACTCTCCTACGTCACATCTTTCGCCTGTCTGGCAAACAATACAAGTAGTAGTTGAATATTTCAGCTGAAATCTGCGCGCCATGTATTACAGGCGAATTAGGGCCATAATGTTTTACAAATTGGAATGGCCAGCGGTTGGCTGCTTGTTTTTCATGAATTAACTTCCCCACGCTGACGTGAGTGGAACGAACAAATTTGCCCCACAGGCTGGTCACGTATATAAAGTGACCGGTTTTAAACGAGCTCTATTGCATGAATTTAAAAAAGGAAATTAGTGATATGGCCACAAATCTTGTGGATCCGCCCCAGGAAGGAACGACCCAGCGTTTTCCGACGCTGCCAGATCATCTGGAGAAAAACCTCGTTAAAGTCTTTAAACTGCTGTCCGATGAAACGCGACTGCGGATTATGCTTTACCTGGCCCAGGAAGAAGAATTATTCGTAACTGCCTTGTGTGAAAGACTCAACCAGAGTCAGCCGGCTGTCAGCCACCATCTCGCACTGCTCCGCGACGCAGGCTTAATTGAAGCACGCCGCGACGGCAAACACAACTTCTATTCGATCTGCCGGTCCCATTTTCACTCGATCATGGGTGAACTGTTCAACAGCTTCAATGATCCCAATGAAAATATTATCCGCATCGATAACTTTGTCCTCACACAGGACCTCAGTTGATTCACTCATTTGAATCAAATCTGAAAAAAACCTTCGAAGAGGCCGGCCATCAGCGCCGGTCTCTTTTTATTTGCGCTCATCTTTGCTAGAACATATCAGATTTGACCCGATTTTCTTCAAACTCTCGAGATCAGTGTAGACAATGCAGAAAACAGCGAAGTTAGCCCTTGCCGACGGCAGCGTATTCACAGGGACGGCTTTTGGTGCGGACGGAGAAGTCCACGGTGAAGTTGTGTTCAACACGAGCATGACCGGTTATCAGGAAATCCTGACCGACCCCTCTTACTGCGGACAGATCGTCACCATGACCTACCCGCAGATCGGAAACTACGGCATCTCCCCCGAAGATGTAGAGTCCGGCGGTATCGCACTGCAGGGCTTTATCGTACGGGAACTCTGTGAAATCCCCAGCAACTATCGCTCGACGCAGACCCTCGATGAATATCTGAAGGACGCCGGAGTCATCGGCCTGCAGGGGATCGACACCCGCGCTCTGGTTCGCAAGATCCGAACTTCCGGCGCCATGACCGGTGTACTCTCCACTGTCGACCTGGATGATGAATCGCTGGTCAAAAAAGCCCAGAGCAGTCCGCAACTGGCCGGTCAGGATCTGGTCAGCAAAGTTCTGCCCGCCTCTTCCTGCGAATGGGAAGAAGGCCTGCACCCGCTGGCACACAGCAGTTCGACCCACTCCCTCTCCGGCAAAACCGTCACCAGTATGGCCGAAGGGGAAGATCAGCCGGAAAGCTCCTACCACATCGTCGCCATTGATTACGGCATGAAGTGGAACATCCCCCGCCACCTGAAACAGCTCGGCTGTCGCGTGACGGTTCTCCCCGGAAACTGCACCGCGGAAGACGTGCTCGCCCTCAATCCGGACGGCGTCTTCCTCTCCAATGGTCCCGGGGATCCGGAACCGCTGACCTATGCCATCGACACCATTCGTGCCCTGCTGGGTAAGGTTCCGATCTTCGGGATCTGCCTGGGACATCAGCTGCTCGGCCTGGCCTGTGGCTGCAAAACCTTCAAGCTCAAGTTCGGGCACCGTGGCGCCAATCAGCCGGTTCTCAACGAAGATACGAAACAGGTGGAAATCACCTCTCAGAACCACGGCTTCGCCATCGACCCCGAATCCATGCCGGAAGATGTGGAAATTACCCATATCAATATGAACGACAACACCGTTGCCGGGCTCCGTCACAAAACCCATGCCGCTTTCAGTGTGCAGTACCACCCTGAAGCCTCTGCAGGGCCTCACGACAGCCACTATCTGTTCAAACAGTTCTTTGACAGCATCTGTGAAACCCGGGTTTCTTCCTGATCGACACATTTTATCCTATATATCAGGGTTGAAATGAATCGCCATTTTCATTTCAATTCACCTCGACAGGCGTGGAAAATCCGTACCAGCCAGACATCCCCCGCCAGAAAACACATATTCCCAAAATACACACACATTGAGTACATCGAGGGAAACAGACTCCCTCCGTTTCATACAGACCATCGACTTGATAGAAAGAACTCCACATGGCTCTCGAACGAACGCTGATTCTGATTAAACCCGATGCGGTCCAGCGCCGGCTTGCCGGTACCATCCTGACCCGCTTCGAGAACAAAGGCCTCAAAATTGTGGGCCTCAAACTGCTGCAGGTCACCAAAGAACTCTCAGCCGAACACTACGCAGAACATGTGGAAAAACCGTTCTACCCGCTGCTCGAAGAATTCATCACCTCCGGCCCGGTCATCGCCATCGCCGCAGAAGGCCCGGAAGCCATCTCCGTCGTCCGCTCCATGATGGGTTCCACCAACGGTCGCGAATCGGCCCCGGGCACCATTCGGGGTGACTTCGGCGTCAGCCGCCAGATGAACCTTGTCCACGGCAGCGATGGTCCCGAAGCCGCCGCCCGCGAAATCCCGATCTATTTCAAGCCCGAAGAGCTGCTCGATTACGAAACCTCTCTCGGCGGATGGGTCTGTGCCGACGACGAAAAATAGTCGCCCGCCACTCCCTTCAAGTTGATTAAACGAAAACAGGGCAACCGGAATCAACCGGTTGCCCTGTTTTTTTCAGTCTCTCCAGACGCTTAAGCGGCTGCTTCAATGGCCCGCTTGACGGCAGAACCCATGTCGGCCGGGCTTTCGGCCACGACGACACCGGCTGCTTCCAGGGCGGCAATCTTCTCATCCGCAGTACCACTGCCGCCGCTGATAATCGCTCCAGCGTGCCCCATCCGTTTTCCGGGAGGCGCTGTCTTACCAGCGATGAAACCGGCAACAGGTTTGGTCACATGCTCTTTGATGTATTCCGCTGCTTCGATTTCAGCGGTTCCCCCGATTTCCCCGATCATCATGATCGATTCTGTCGCAGGATCATTTTCAAACATCTCCAGCAGATCGATGAAGGTCGTCCCGATAATCGGGTCACCACCAATGCCGATCGCCGTAGTCTGTCCCAGTCCGATGTTCCCCAGCTGCCAGGCCGCTTCGTAAGTCAGCGTACCACTCTTGCTGATCAGCCCCACAGAACCGGGCGTATGAATGTAACCGGGCATGATGCCGATCTTGGCGATGCCGGGAGTAATCACACCCGGGCAGTTCGGGCCGATCAACCGGCTCGGTTTGTCTTTCAGGTATTCCATCACCCGCACCATATCGGTCACAGGCACCCCTTCGGTAATCGCGATGATCAGTTCCATGCCGGCATCCGCGGCTTCCATGATCGCTTCGCCACAGAACGGAGGCGGCACGAAAATCAGGCTGGTATTAGCACCGGTCTTTTCGACTGCCTCTTCGACGGTGTTGAATACCGGGAAACCATCAACCTCGGTTCCCCCTTTGCCGGGAGTCACTCCCCCCAGCAGCGGTGTGCCATATTCCCGGCACTGCTGGCTGTGAAACAGCCCGGATTTACCGGTGATCCCCTGGCAAATGACGCGTGTCTTTTCAGTAACTAAAATACTCATAATCTGTCACCCTTGCGGGAAATGTGTTTTATTAAAAGATGGCTAAGATCGCTTTTTGCAAAACAACCACGTCACACGAGCAGCGACCTGACAGACAGGTCGCCCGCCTGTCCTAAGAACTCAAAGTGGCCACAACCTTCTGAGCGGCATCGGTCAGGTCCGTCGCGGAAATGATATCCCGACCACTCTCTGCCAGCATCGTCCGGGCAGCTTCCACGTTGGTCCCTTCCAGTCGTACGACCAGGGGCACCGTGAAACCGACTTTTTCGTAGGCTTCCAGTAACGCGGTCACGATCGTATCACACTTCATGATCCCGCCGAAAATATTCACCAGAACCGCTTTCACATTCTCATCTGCCAGAATGATCCGGAACGCTTCGGTCACCTGATCCACGTTCGCTCCGCCGCCCACATCCAGGAAGTTGGCCGGCTCGCCGCCGTGGTGTTTGATCAGGTCCATCGTGCTCATCGCCAGGCCGGCTCCGTTCACCAGACAGCCGATGTTGCCGTCCAGTTTGACGTAGCTCAGACCCGCATCGCCCGCCTGGACTTCTGCTGGATCTTCTTCAGTCAGGTCACGCAGTTCGTCAAATGCTTTGTGACGGAAGAGTGCGTTATCGTCGAACGACACCTTGGCGTCCAGTGCAACCAGTTCACCTTCGCCGGTAATCACCAGCGGGTTGATTTCGGTCATGCTGCAGTCGTTATCAATGAAAAAACGGCTCAGCTGGCAGAAGAACTTTTCTGCGTGCCGAACCGTTTTGCCTTCCATTCCCAGTTTGAATGCCAGCTTACGGGCCTGGAAACCGAGCAAGCCGGTGTGAATTGAAAACGGCTCGCTCAGAATCTTTTCCGGGGACTCTTCGGCGACGACTTCGATCTCCATCCCCCCTTCGGTGGAGAGAATCATCACCGGGCCGCCTGCTTCGCGGTCGATCACACAACCCAGATACAGCTCTTTGGCGATATCCAGTCCCTGTTCGATGAACAGTGTGTTGACCTGCTTTCCTTCTTCGCCGGTCTGGATGGTCACCAGGGTCGAGCCCAGCATGCGTTCGGCGTTCTCGCGAACTTCCTCCGCAGACCGCGCCAGCACCACACCAGCCTGCTCCGGATGCTCTTTGAAACGACCTTTTCCGCGGCCCCCGGCGTGGATTTGTGACTTCACAACCACCAGCGGACGATCCAGTTTTTCAAATGCGGCCACCGCTTCATCGACGGTCTTCGCTATGATCCCCTCAGGTACGGGAATCCCGGCTTCGCGAAACAATTGTTTGGCCTGATATTCGTGAATTTTCATTGATTTTTCAGACTTTCTCCTGAAAATTTGCTACCGATGAGTATAAGCGGTGTTCACTCTGCCGAGCCCACAGCTTGAACTCAAGCCATCATAACGGGATCACAGCAGCATATCCAGCAAGCCATCCTCGCGTTCGACGTAAAATTTCTGCATAATGGAAATCACATTCGCCAGCCCCTTTGATTCTGCTTTTTGAGTTGTCAAAATCAGTTCATTCACTCACATCAGCCAGCCACAACATCAACCGCAAAGGTGAACCGCATGCTCAAAGGAATCCCTCCTGTCATTTCTCCTGATCTGATGTACGTTCTGATGAAAATGGGGCACGGCGATGATATCGTCCTCGCCGACGGTAACTTTCCCGCCGACTCCCACGCCCAGCGCATCATCCGTCTCGACGGTCACGGCGTTCCGGAAATCCTGGCCGCCATGCTCCGCTTCTTCCCCCTCGACACCTTCGTCGACCAGCCCGCCGGCCTGATGAACCCCGTCGATGATCAGGCAGCCGAGCCCCCCATCTGGCAGACCTACCGCGAACTCATCCACCAGCACGATGACCGCGCCCCGGAACTGGAAAAAATCGAACGTTTCGAATTCTACGAACGCGCCCGCCAGGCCTACGCCATCATCGCCACCAGCGAAACCGCCCTGTATGCCAACCTGATCCTCAAAAAAGGGGTCGTCGTCGCATAACCGTTCCCGGTTTTCACTGCACAGACTGTACTTGATCCGCTCCTCCCGAATCGTATTTTCTCCCAGTCTGGATCGCGGGTGGTCATACACCGGAACATCGCCAACCAGTGACTCAGTTGCACCTGAATCACCGTCGATTTTCACCCGCTTTCCACGGGAACATTTCGAACCAGTGCGAAATGTTCTCCCCTTTTTGGGGGGCCAGAATTGGACAAAATCGGGGACAGAATTGGACACAATGGGGACAAAAACTGGACACAATCTGGCCACATTTGGACACAATTTTGTCTTGATTCGCCTGCGCCGTTGAACGAAATCCGATTCATCACCTGACGCTGCCTTTTGCCACTTTCGGCTCGATCGACAGTGTTTGAACCAGAATAAAATCACCAAAGCCCCTTCCATGGTACAACCCCATTTCTTTCTAACACCATCGTAGAATGCAGTCCTGTATGCCCCCTGCTGACCGGCTTCGGTCCCTGCGACGAGTGCACAGAAACCCGGTTGCCATCAACCATCATAAGCAGAGGCCCCACCCGGAAAAGGTAAAAATCCGCCACCTGTTCCGATTTGACTTCCAATTGTGAGGGTGAGCCCGGATGCAATCCGGGCCGAGCACAGCGAGCAGGAGGTCCCAGTGAAATCAATCCATTCAGAACAGTTACACCGATCGCCTCACGCGCCGGGTGGCACTGTTGGCTTGCCAACAGTGATCGAGTAACTATCCCTAATCAAAAGAAATAAGGGGTGCCCCCGGATGCAATCCGGGCCGAGCGCAGCGAGCAGGAGGTCCCAGTGAAATCAATCGATTCAGAGGAACGGCGCCAACCTGCCCCTTCAGAAAATGAGGTTAGCTCACCTGTATCAGAAAGCATGCACCGCAACCTCCTGTTGCCTAACGACAACCTCGAATTACATTCGAGGCTACCCGGAAAGTTGCGTCATAACAGCCGGGTGGCACTCAACGCGGGTAACGATTCTGTGTAAGTTAAATAAATCTTGATGCGGACAACCGTTAGGTTGTTTAATGCAGGTGCTAACCAAATTGCACTCATGCCAAGAAAGGACTCTTGGAATGCCGCATCAAGATACCGAGCATCTTCGCATAAATATTCAGTCAATGAAAGCGATTTTTGACAGGCTGATTCCCTGCGAAACGTCTTCCCTGGTACGTCACGGCAATGCCTCTCTGGATCCGGGCTGGTTGGCTGCGGTTGCCATTCTCTGCATGGGCTGGACTGCCAAAGGAACACTTGGCGAAAGGGTAAAAACGGCCTACACGGTTGCCGGTGAGCTCTTTCAGGTTTCGACGACAGTGACACGACAAGGGCTGATGAAAGCTCTGGCGAACTACGGACAGCCATTGGTGGATCTGGTGATTCAACATCTTTCCTCAAAACTGGGACAATGGAAGGGCTATCGAACCACAGCAGGCAAAGTCACTCTGGCCGTGGATGCCACCAAGTTCTCTGCGCCTCGCTCAGCAGCCAATCAGCGTGAATTTGCACCAGGGATCCATCATAGAAGGTCGGCGAAATACCGCAAAAAAGCCGATGAATCCAAGGCGTTAACCGTTCAACTGTTAACGACCGTGCTCTGGCATCTGGGCAGTGGGTTACCGTTTCGCTGGTGTATTCAGGGGGCAGCTGGCAGTGAGCGAATTGCGGCCCGGGAAATGCTGGAATCCCTTCCAGAAAATGTCCGACTGGTTGGGGATGCGCAATATACAGGTGCTCCGCTGTGGTCAGCCATCATGGAGTCAGGGCATTCTTTCCTGTTTCGTGTTGGTTCGAACGTAACCCTGTTAAAATCACTTGGTCAGTTGAAAATTCGTGATGGCTTCGTCTATTACTGGCCCGACTCTATGCAGCGTCGAGACCAAAGCCCGCTGGTCCTGCGTCTGTTCCAGATCCATAATGGCAGGAACAAGATCTACCTGGTGAGCAACGAATTAGAAATGACCGATGCATGTGCCTGTAAATTATATCGTCAAAGATGGGGGATTGAGGTTTTCTTCCGCTCAGTAAAACAATCCTGTGAACGCAGCAAGCTATGTTGCCAGACGCCTGTAAATGTCATCACAGAATTAAACTGGACTCTGATCGGAATCTGGGTTGCGTTATTTGTCGGAAAAGACATGTTGCATAAGCAGGGAACGAATCTCAAAAAACTCAGTCCGATCAAAGTGATTCGTGTGTTTTCTCAGGCTGTCACGATAATTGCCTGCCATGCTCAGCAATGGGCGCCATTAACCGACCTGCTTTCGCAATCCGTGCTCGCCGAAGAAAAACGGCCGAATAACAGAAAAGCAAGCCGGGGACATCCGTGTAAGAAAAGGAAACGGCAATGCGGAAAACCAACTATCATTCAGGCAACAACGGATCAAAAAAAACTGGCGAAAATCTATCTTGAATAAAAGTCGTTACCCGCGCCGGGTGGCACTGTTGGCTTGCCAACAGTGATCGAGCAACTATCCCCAATCAAAAGAAATAAGGGGTGCCCCCGGATGCAATCCGGGCCGAGCACAGCGAGCAGGAGGTCTCAGTGAAATCAAGCGATTCAGTGCAAAGAAACCTCTCCCCAGCAGAAGATGAGGGACGAACTCTCACAACAGAAACCGTGCTCCACAACCTCCTGTTGCCTGCGGCAATACCGGATTACATCCGGTACCCCCCGGGAACATCTGAGTAAACCACGAATCCAGCCTACTTCAGCAGAATCGTCTGTTCCCGGTCCGGGCCGACAGAAACGATCTCCACTGGCTTGCCGATGATTTCTTCGATCGCCTTGATATACGCGATCGCATTCTCAGGCAGATCTTCCATCTTGCGGATGCCGGTGATGTCTTCCTTCCAACCCGGAATCGAGCGATACACTGGTTTCGCCTGTTCCAGGTCCAGAATGTGGCTGGGGAAGTCGGTGACCTGCGTCCCGTTCACATCGTAGGCTTCACACACCTTCAGTTCGTCCAGGCCGCTCAGCACATCCAGCAGCATGACGGCAATGCAGTCCACGCCGCTGATATTCGCCCCGTAACGGGTTGCCACGGCATCAAACCAGCCACACCGACGCGGACGTCCGGTGACGGTACCATATTCATTTCCCACATCGCGAATCCGCTGCCCGATCTCATCGTGCAGTTCGGTCACGAATGGTCCGCCGCCCACGCGCGTCGTATAAGCCTTCACCACGCCGATCATCTTGCTGATATAGCGTTCGGAAACCCCACTCCCGTTGTGAATTCCACAGCCCGAACTGTTAGAGGAGGTCACGTACGGAAAGGTACCGTGATCGATATCCAGCAGACTCCCCTGGGCACCTTCGAACAGAATCTTCTTCTGATCGGCGACCGCTTTCAGCAGATAGGCACTGGTATCCACCACGTGTGGCTTCAGAGTCTCAGCATAACCGGAATACTCTTCGAAAATCGCGTCGACACTCAGCGGCTCCGCTTCGGGATCGAGGGCCTGGAAGATCTTGCTTTTGTAAGCGACGATCTCTTCCAGACGGCTGCGGAAAAAGTCCGGACGCATCAGATCGCCCATCCGGATCGCATGCGTGCGGCTCGCTTTGTCCCGGTAGCAGGTTCCGATACCCCGCATCGTGGTGCCGATCGCCTTGTCCTTGCGGCTCTTTTCGAAAATGCTCTCTTCCTGCATATGATACGGGAAGATCACATGCGCCCGGTCGCTGATCAGCAACCGGCTCGGCTCAATCGGACCGTTCTGGTCGACGATCGAGGCCATTTCCTTCAAAAACGCCTGGGGATTGATCACCACACCGCCGGTAATGACGGAGGTCACGTTCGGGTTCAGCACCCCGGCCGGCAGCAGGGAGAGTTTATAGGTCTTGCCGTCAAATTTGACTGTGTGGCCTGCATTATTGCCCCCCAGGTATCGCACCACAATCTCGTGCTGCTCGGAGAGTAAATCAACAATTTTGCCCTTGGCTTCATCGCCCCACTGTAACCCGATTACCGACGTCGCTGACACAAAACTATCCCATTGCGTGATTTAAGAAAAAACGGATAAATAAACTTCGATACCAGTTCCACCCGGAACCGGCGGCAGCGCATTCCACGCGCGCACCGGCCCATTTTATCGAACCGGCTCCGGTTTGGGGAGCGCCACACGTCCGCTGGATCTTAATAATTGGATTTTCGCCACCGGGGGTGATATAATACCTTCTGCACACTTCCTCAGCGCGGCCTACACCAGGAATTTACGTCAGGCTAATGAACACTTCTCCTCAAAAACGAGTCCTGATCATCGACGATGATGAAGGCCTTACCGAGCCTTTGCAAATGGCGATTGAAGCAGAAGGCTACCAGGTGATGGTCGCCCATGATGGCAACGAAGGCCTCATGAAAATCGAACGCGACGCCCCCGACCTGGTCCTGCTCGATCTGGTCATGCCCCGCCGCAGCGGGTTCGCGGTGCTCGATAATATCCTCATCAACAGCAGGCACCGGACCCCCAAGATCGTCATGGTCACCGGCAACAGCGAACCCAAATACCGCGAACTGGCCCTCGACCGCGGCGTCGACCGCTTCATCCCCAAACCCTACCACATCGAAGACCTCGTTAAGACGGTCAACGAACTGCTCGCAACAGAATAAACAGTTCCCTTATAAAAGGGTGAGCCCGGATGCAATCCGGGCCGAGCAAAGCGAGCAAGAGGTCCCGGCGAAAGCGATCAGTTCAGAGCAAAGTCACCGACCTCACCATTTAGAACGTGAGGCACGTCCTTACACAACAGAACGTAACTCCCGCAACATCCTGTTGTCTCCGACAACCCCGGATTGCATCCGGGGTCACCCGGGGAAAAATTAAAGCTCTGGCCATCCAATGGGAACACCGACAGATTTGCCTGACACAAAATGTCTTGCAGAACTCCAGCGCCATTCGGTGATATTTTCCACAAACCCTTTCTTCACCGGGTTCATGTGCATGTAAGTAAGCTTCTCTTCGATTTTCGCTTCAGTTTCAATCTCAAAGGAATAATATCGCTTTTTCCAGAGTGGATCTTCCTTGGGAAATTTTTTTGCATACTGACTGGAATCAGTCAAAAACAATTTGATTGAGCGACTGGAGCTTCGTTTCCAGTCTCGTATGAAGGCACTGAGTTCACCAATCCTGTCAAACCAGACCAGGGCATGCACATGATCAGGCATAATTTGCGTTGTGTCTTAACAGTTCGTGATTCAGCGTTCCCAAAACACGACGTTTAGCTCCATCATGATCCAGGTAGGTACGATTTTTATAACAGGAAAAAGTAATGAAATGGACGTATCGCCGATCATCAAACCGGGTTCTTTTGTTCATCTCTTCATATTAACAAAAGAAAATGCTACCCCAACTTGATTTTCGAAAATATAGTGGGTGAGCCCGGATGCAATCCGGGCCGAGCAAAGCGAGCAAGAGGTCCCAGAGAAAACGATAAATTCTGAACTCAGGCACCAACCGCGCTCTTCCCAAAACTGAGGCACGCCCTCCCACAACAGAACAAGTGCTCCCGCAACCTCCTGTTGTCTCCGACAACCCCGGATTACATCCGGGGGCACCCAAACAGATTTGATACGAAATACATCGGGTGAGCCCGGATGTAATCCGGGCCGAGCGCAGCGAGCAAGAGGTCCCTGCGAAAACGATCAGTCCAGAGCAAAGTCACCGACCTCACCATTAAGAAAGTGAGGCACGTCCTTACACAACAGAACGTAACTCCGCAACCTCCTGTTGTCTCCAACAACCCCGGATTACATCCGGGGGCACCCTTTCGATAGTAGATCAGAACCAAAACACCCGTTAACATTGAATTCAGTTAATAAAAACACAAACTGATCCACCAAAAAGAGACGCTCCCATGAATCCGCAAGCGCCCTGCATCCTGTTTCTCACACTCTGCTGTTTCCTGACGAACCTCTCCCCCCTCGCTGCAGCAGACAAACCCGAAAACACCTCCCGCCAGATCTTCCTGCTCCCCTACTTCCTCGGAAACGGTGAAACCGGCGTCTACCTCGCCTTTAGCACCGATGGCCTGCACTTCGACTGGCTCAACGACGGCAAGGTCGTTATGCCCGCCCCGAAGTGGGGTGAAGAAAGCCTGACCCGCGATCCCTCCATCGTCTATCACGACGGTAAGTTCCACATGGTCTGGACCACCAGCTGGAAGTCGCACAGCATCGGCTATGCCTCTTCGAAAGACCTGCTGCACTGGAGCACGCCCCGCAAAATTGTCGTCTGGCAGGCAAGCGACGGCGCGAAAAACACCTGGGCCCCTGAAATCCACTGGGATCCGGAGCAGCAGGAATACCTGATCCTCTGGAGCACCACCCTCGAAACAGAACTCAACGATCAGGACCACAGCCGGGACCAGCACGGCCACGACCACCGGCCCTATGCCATCCGCACCCGTGATTTTAAAACCTTCACAAAACCAAAACTCTTCTATAGTCCGCAGCCGGAAATCAGCGTCATCGACCCTTTCATCGCCCGAGACGATCGAAATACCCCCGATCCCGCCGACGACCGCTGGGTCATGGTCATCAAAAACGAAATGCCTGCCGACCAGGGAGGCAAAAACTTAAGGCTCATCTTCAGTAAACACATGCAGGGTCCTTACGGCACCACCCTCGGCCCGCCCATCGTCGGCGCGGGCACCTCGATTGTCGATACCATGGGCGAAGGCCCTTCCCTGTTCAAGCACAACGGGCTCTGGTATCTCTACTGGGACGCGCCCGGCAGCCGGTTCTCCTACTGCCTGGCTACCAGTGCCGACCTGGAAACCTGGACCAACCGCACCCCGGAAATGACCCTCCCCGCGAAACAGATGCGCCACGGCACCGTCTTCCTCGCCCCGGAAAACGCCATCGGCTTTCCACTGAAGAAGTAGAAATTCATCTGGCGAGAACTGAAGAATGGGTGAGCCCGAATGCAATTCGGGCCGAGCGCAGCGAGCAGGAAGTCTCAGCTCAATCGATCAATTCAGAGCAAAACCACCAACGACTCTCATTCAGAAAGAGGAATCCCGCCCCGCAACAGAACGCGCCGGGTGCCACTGTCGGCTTGTCCGACAGTGATCTAGCACTCTGTGAAATGCAGTGGCAACTCCCCCCTTCAATCCATCAGCCGCGGATTATACTGCCGCGGCCCCGCCCGATACCCCGTATACTCCGCTGCTTCCCAGGGGCGAGACGTATAAATATAAATCGCCGTCGACGTCGGATCCCACAACACCAGCTCCTCCGCTTCATCCCCGCACAGGTTCGCGGGAATCGCGTGATAGAAGCCCATCCGATGCACCTTCCCGCCCCCCGGTGGCGGCAGCCCAGGCAGCGCTGCCCCTTTCAGTGTTTTCAAATCCCATAACCAGCCCCCGTTAAATAACAGGGCCGCCCTGTCAGGTCCCTGCCAGTAAACCGGCTCCATCCCCACATTGGTCGGGGAATCATTCAGCTTGAAGCGGCTGACAATCTGATTATTCTGACTGCTGACCAGCAGCGCTTCGGGCGTATGCCCGTTGTAACGCAGCACCATTTCCGGACCGGGCAGATCATCCCGCAGGTTTGCGACACGAACCTCCTGACCGTGCGGCACTTCACCTTCGCCCAGAGACAGCACCACTTCTCCCTCTGCTCCCATCACGTGTCCGAACCCGGAACAGATTGCCCGCTGCTGCCCCGCATCCCAGACCGTGATCACCACCGAATCCATATTCCGCCCCAGCTTCTGCTCCCAGAGCGGCTGGCCGTCATTGTCGATCACAAAATACCCGCCGTTCAATTCGTCGCGACCATCCCCGTCAATGTCCCCCACCGCCGGGATATAGGCGGGACAGTGGCTGTATTTCACCCACCTGGTCTGATAAGTCCACAGCACCTGCAACCGTTCATCCAGCGCCACATAGGTGTCGCCCAGCTTGACGACAAGATCCCGGGGCGTCGGCGTCCCTCTGAAATTGGCAATCAGCAGCCGCTGATGCACCCAGTTTGCCCCTACGGGATCTTTGCGCCGCCGCGTTGTAATCTCGACGGGAGCCGACTCGCGCACGACCTTTCCAGTACGACCATCGCGAATCTGCACCACCACATCAGCGAGGGACTGCCAGTCCGCTTTGACGTCCGGCCGCGGACGGTGCCAGAAACAGATCACATCAGCCGCGCCATCCCCCGTCATATCATGCAGGGCCACCGACATCGGCCGCGAAGGCTGATTGCCCCCTTTCCCGACAGACCACAGAACCGAACCGTCCTGCTCAAACGCGCCCAGGAAGCAGGGTTTCATGCCCCCCATATGCGCACCACGCGGCGCACCATGTTCACAGCGATAAACCAGAAAGTCGCACTGTCCGTCTCCATTCAGGTCCCCGATCCGGACATCACCACCAAACCGGTGGTTCTTACGCTCAACCAGAAAGGCCTCGGGAATCGCCAGCCTCTGATACAACAGCGCCTGCACACCGGGCAGCAGTTCCTTGGGAGAGGTCCCTGGTTCTGCAGCAGCCACCAACTGAAATGGAGACACAAACCAGCAGACACACCAGGCGAGCAGCAGACCGCGTTGTTTCATCGTTGACATCCGCATAAGAGTGAAATGAAGTCCTGATTTAGACAGAAAACCAGCATTTCAGAGTAAACCACAGCGGACAGTGATTCAAGCTGTCATTGATTTCACACGTAACAAATTTCCGCCCCGGAATATATAACTGGCCCTGTTAAAATCGGGTGGGCCCGAATGCAATTCGGGCCGAGCGCAGCGAGCAGGAGGTCTCAGCAAAATGATCGATTCAGAGCAATGCAGCCCACATCTCTGCTTCAGAAGGTGAGGCACGCCCCCCCATAGCAGAATACGTGCTCCGCAACCTCCTGTTGTCTCACGACAACCTCGAATTACATTCGAGGCCACCCAACCAGGTTTAATCCAAAATACATTGGGTGGGCTCGGATGGAATCCGAGCCGAGCGCAGCGAGCAAGAGGTCCCAGAGAAAACGATCGATTCAGAGCAAAGTCACCAACTTCCCTACTCAGATCGTGAGGTGCGCCACCAAAACAGAAAGCGTGCTCCGCAACCTCCTGTTGTCTGACGACAACCCCGGATTCCATCCGGGGCCACCCGGTCTTAAGGAATATTGCTGGCTCACCCACCACCGATCGCGGGCAGGAAATGAATTTCACTCTCGGGAGTCACCTTTTGCGCCAGCCCCCGGGGAGTCACGTTCTGATCGACGGTCACCGCAATCCCGGCCCGCAGCTTCCCCTCAGGACAGAGCCGCTCCAGCGTTCCCGGATATTGAGCATCGAGGGACTGCACCGCTTCCAGCACGGTGCTCCCTTCGACAACCACTTCTTCCTCCCCTTCACAGAACGGTCTGAGCAGGGGAGGAACAAACAGGCGAGGCATCAGGGCCTCCTTTACTTCAGGACTGTTTCTTCAACAGTTCGTGCAGCACGCGTGGTGGTGACATCGGCAATTCGTACAACCGCACGTCCACCGCTTCGTGGATCGCTGCTTCCAGAGCGGCCGGCGGCGGTACGATGGGAACTTCACCCACACCACGCACACCATACGGATGCCCGGGGTTCGGCACTTCCACAATGATCGTTTCGATCATCGGCAGGTCGTAGCAGGTCGGAATCCGGTAGTCGAGGAAGTTCGCATTTCGCATGCTGCCTTCCGTATCATACCAGTATTCTTCGTTCAGACCCCAGCCAATCCCCTGCACGGCGCCCCCCTGGATCTGTCCTTCGACATACGCGGGGTGAATCGCGGTGCCGCAGTCCTGGGCGGCGGTGTAACGCAGAATGTCAACCTTACCGGTATCGGGGTCCACTTCCACATCGACCACGTGGGCACCGAAGGCACCGCCGGGTTCGTTGTGGTTTGAGACGCCCCTTCCCACCAGCGGTTCGCCGGCAGTACTCAGTTCAATGGCGATCTCTTTGAACGGCACCCGTTTGTCGGGACCAACCACACAACCATCTTCATACGAAACGGAAGCCGGATCGACTTCCCACAGCTCCGCAGCCCGGGCTACGATCTGCCGCTGCAGGTCTTTACCTGCTTCATAAGCGGCCCAACCCGTAGCATAAGTCACGCGGCTGCCGCCGGTCACATCGGTGTAACCCACACTGTCTGTATCAACCACAGCCGGCTTGATATCCTCGGCGGCGATGCCCAGTGTTTCGGCGAACTGCATCGCGATCGCGGTGCGCGAACCGCCAATGTCGGTCGAACCTTCCAGCAGCCCGACCGAACCATCCGAGTTGACTGTTGCAGTCACAGCTGACTTCAGACCGGCATTGAACCAGAAACCGCAGGCGATGCCGCGTCCCTGGTTCTCCCCTTCCAGGGGCGAATTAAAGTGCTCGCTGTTTTTAATCGCTTCCAGTGTTTCCACCAGACCGATGCGGGGATAAGTCACGCCATCGACCCGTCGTGTCCCCTCTTTCGAGGCGTTCAGCAGACGAAAATCAATCGGTGCCATTCCAATCTGTTCACAAAGTTCATCGACGACGGTTTCCGTCGCAAACGCAGCATTGGTCGCCCCGGGAGCCCGGTACGCGTTGGTCCGTGGCTTGTTGACGCAGACGTCATATCCTTCCACGCGGCCGTTGGGCACATCGTAGCAGGAGAAGACACACATACAGCCGGCCCCGATGGGGGAACCGGGATAACCGCCCGCTTCATAGGCCATCCAGGCTTCGGCAGCCGTGATGCGACCGTCAGCGTCGGCACCCATTTTGACTTTGATGTAGGAACCGGGAGTCGGTCCGGTCGCCTGCAGTACGTCGGCACGATCCATCACCAGTTGTACGGGCATCCCTGACTTCCGCGAGAGAACCGCTGCCGCCGGTGCCAGGTAAACCGAGATCTTACCACCAAAACCGCCGCCGATTTCCATCGGCACGACTTTCACGCGGGCCAAGGGCACATCCAGCAGTTCAGCAACCTGCTGACGCACGGAAAACGTTCCCTGGGTCGACGTCCAGACGGTAATCTGTCCGTCGTTGTTCCAGAGTGCGGTCGCCACGTGCGGCTCGATGTAGCCCTGGTGCACGGTTGCAGTGCGGAATTCGCGTTCCACCACATATTTCGCGTCCGCGAACCCTTTGGCGATATCCCCTTTTTCATAGACAAGGTGTTTGGCGATGTTCGACGGTTTGTCACCCGTTTCCCCGGAAGCCATCTCTTCAGTATGCACATCCGGATTCAATACGGGGGCATCGTCTTCCATCGCCTTCAGCACGTCCAGCACTGGAGGCAGCACTTCGTACTCGACCTCGATCAGGCTGGCAGCTTCCTGCGCGATATGAATGTTGTCAGCAGCGACCGCCGCAATCGGGTGTCCTTTGTAAAGCACCTTGGTCCGGGCCAGGTTATTGCTGCTCAGGTGATTCAGGTTCACGGCCCCTTCGCCCAGTTCCGCAATTTTATCGCCCGGCTCAGGCATGTCGGCACTGGTCGCCACGGCGCGGACCCCCGGTAAGGCTTCCGCCCTGGATGTATCGATCGACTTGATTATGGCATGGGCATGCGGGCTGCGATGAGTGGCACCGTAGAGCATCCCTTTGACTTTGATGTCAGCGCCGTACAACGCGCGACCGGTCACTTTATCAGATCCGTCGTGACGAATCGGACGCGTGCCGATCACTTTGTATTTCGGAGCATCGCCACTGCCTGCTTCTGATTTGGTTTCATCGATTGTCGCCATTAGACCGTCTCCTTTTCACATGAGGCAGTTTGTCCTGATCGTTCACACGCAGCCTGCTGGATGGCACGGACGATCTTGTCGTAACCGGTGCAGCGGCACAGATTGCCCGCCATCGAGAACCGAATTTCCTCTTCGGTCGGGTTGGGATTTTCTTCCAGGAACGCTTTGGCTGCCATAATGTAGCCCGGTGTGCAGATACCGCACTGCAGGGCCGCATTTTCCAGGAAGGCTTCCTGCAGCGGATCCAGCCCGTCGTGCGGGGCCAGGCCTTCAATGGTTTCGATCTCGGCCCCTTCGGCTTCCACAGCCAGGACCATACAGGTATTGACGGCTTTCCCGTCCATGATCACTGAGCAGGCACCACAGTTGCCGTTCGAGCAACCTTCCTTGGCACCGGTCAGGTTGAGTGTATTACGTAAAACTTCGAGCAAGGTCTGCCGGGGCTGGCAGAGGAACTCCTCTTCACGGCCATTGATAGTCGCGGTTACGATCCGTTTCTTCGCCATCGAAGTGTCCTTATTAAAAAATCAGTTCAGGATTCAGTTGTAAGAGAGATGTTCAACATCGAATTGACGAATCATCCCCGAGCACGTTCCACCGCTTGTTTGATGACCCGTTCGGTCAACACGCCGGTCACATGGATCCGGAATTCTTCGGTTCCCCGCATATCCGTAATCGGATGCACGGTTGTTTTCGCTGCTTCACCGGCTTTCTTGATTGTTTCATCGTTCACAGGCTGACCTGCCAGAGCATCGCAGGCTTCCTGGCACAGGAACGGTTTCGCAGCAACCGCCCCCAGTCCAATGCGGGCTGAAACGAAGTTTTCGCCACTCGCATCCAGCACGACAGACGCCCCCACACCGACGACGGCAATATCCATTTCATTCCGGGGAATGAACCTGCGGTAATGCGAACCACTGTGAGCGGGACGGGGCGGAAAACGCAGCTCTACAATGATCTCGCCCGGCTCCAGTACGTTCGAACCAGGACCGGTACAGAAATCCTCGACGGCCACTTCGCGGGTGCCGGATGGTCCTGCAATCACGACCGTCGCTTCCAGCGCGATCAGGGCCGGTGTCGAATCGGCGGCAGCCCCCGCATTCGCCAGGTTCCCCCCGACACTGGCCCGGTTCTGAATCTGCATCCCGCCAATAATCTGGCTGCTGTCTGCGATCGCGGAATATTTCTCGACAATCCCCTGGTGTCCGTAGATCTGGTAACAGGGAACCGCGGCTCCCAGACGCAGGCCTGCGTCGTTCAGTTCCAGCACCATCAGCTCGGGAATCTTCTTCAGGTCGACAATCAGATCGGTGGTCACTCGACCGGTGCGGACATGGTCGATCAGGTCGGTTCCCCCTGCCAGCGGGCGGGCATTTCCGTTACTTTGGGCCAGCAAGCCGACCGCGTCAGCCAGTGAAGTGGGTGCTTCATATTCAAAATCACGCATCGCAGGTTTGTCCCTCTCCAAATTGTCTTGATTTTGCTTTATTCGCAGGCGCACTCGGCTCTCTGAGCGAGTTTGTCTCGACTTTTATTATCAGTCACCGGTGATCTAACATCAATGCAACCAATGACGAACAGCCACCGTATTTCCTAATTTTATAATTTCCTTAAGAATAAAGCCTCACGCCGGTCTGGCAAGCCCGATTCTCGCCCGTCAGCGGAGAAAAGTTCCGATTGAGCTACCCGACACACTTACCACGCTTGTGCGGATTTGTTAACCTGCTTCGCAGTGAACAGTTCCGGCAACTCCAACGCTGTGCGGAACGTTGACGTAAGAGTATTGCTGACAGGATGTCATCAATCTGGACCTGCAATCCGGAAAACACCCTCAGCCAATGGTCTCTGAATCACATTCCATTTACCAGAGAAAGTGCCGCAGGCACTCAGAGGCAGGTTATCTATAGTGGCACGTAAAAAATCGTCTTCTGATCTCAATCAACAAATAGAACACCGCACCCGGGAACTCGGTGAGCAGATCTGGGGGCATCTGGAACGGCGCGAGCCGACCATGTTCGAAAAACGCTGGTGGGATGATCGCATTCTCTCCTGGGCCATGGCCGACGAATCCGTCAAAGTGCAGATGTTCCGCTTTGTCGATGTACTCCCCATGCTCAGTTCCCACGAATCCATCGTCCGCCATCTGCAGGAATACTTCGAAGATGTCCGCAAGCACCTCCCCTGGGCGGCCCGCATCGGACTCGAGCTTTCGCAGCCCAATTCGGTCCTCGGACGCGCCCTGGCACTGAACGCCCGCTCCAACGCCCGCCGCATGGCCAGCCGCTTCATCGCGGGTTCCTCGGTCGAAGAAGTCCACTACACCGTCGATCGCCTCCGCAGTGAAAACTTCGCCTTCACCCTCGACCTGCTGGGCGAAGCCGTCATCAGTGAAGTCGAAGCCGAAGCCTATCTGCAGTCCTACCTCGATCTGATCGCCGGACTTGCCCCCCGCGTCAAAAAATGGTCCGAAAACGTCCAGCTCGACTGGGACAGCCAGGGGCACCTCCCCCGCACCAACGTTTCAATCAAGCTCTCCGCCCTCTGCAGCCAGTTCAAACCAACCGATCCGGTCGGCACCATGGCCGCCGTCCAGCCCCGCCTGCGAACCCTGCTTCGACGTGCGATGAAGTACGACGCCTATCTGCACGTCGACATGGAACAGAACTCCTACAAACCGCTGACGCTGGAGATCTTCAAACAGACGTTGATGGAAAAAGAATTCCGCGACTTCGACAACGTCGGCATCGTGATCCAGGCCTACCAGCCCGCCGCCGAACAGGATCTCAAGGACCTGCTCAAATGGGCAAAAAAACGCAAAACGCCCATCTGGATCCGGCTCGTCAAAGGGGCCTACTGGGACTACGAAACCATCGTTTCCGGCTATCGCAACTGGCCCATCCCCGTCTTTCAGGAGAAATGGGAATCGGATGCCAATTACGAAAAACTGACCAAAGTTCTGCTGGAAAATCACCAGTGGCTCCGGCCCGCGTTCGGCAGCCATAACCTCCGCAGCCTGGCACACGCCATCGCCGCCGCCCACGAAATGGACGTGCCCCCCTCGGCCTATGAAATTCAAATGCTGTACGGCATGGGCAAAGAACAGGCACAGGTCTTTGCGGAACTGGGACACCGCGTCCGCATTTACACGCCGTTCGGCGAACTGATTCCCGGCATGGCCTACCTTGTCCGCCGCCTGCTGGAAAACACCTCTAACGATTCATTCCTTCGACAAAGCTTTACTGAGCACGTCAACCTGGAGACCCTGATGATGAACCCGTCCGAACATGCGAAATCAGCCACCAAACAGAAACCGGCAGAAGAGACCGACGGCTTCCGGAATGAACCGCTCACCGATTTCAGCCTCGAAGAAGCCCGCACCAAAATGCTGGCAGCACTGGAAGAAGTCGAAGATCAGTTCGGCAAAGAGTACCCGCTCCTGATCAACGGACGTGCCATCGACACCAAAGCCACGATCACCTCGCGGAATCCCTCTCACATGACCGAGTCGCTGGGAACCGTCTCATCCGCATCCGCTGACGACGCCATCGATGCCATCGACGCGGCCCGCCGTGCTTTCCCGAGCTGGTCGCGGACCGAACCCCAGTACCGGGCCGAATACCTCGAACTCATCGCCGCCAACATGCGTCGTCGTCGCTTTGAACTGGCCGCCTGGATTGTCTACGAATGTGGGAAACCCTGGGAAGAAGCTGACGGCGATGTCGTCGAAGCCATCGATTTCTGCATGTACTACGCCAACCAGATGCGACATCTGGCCCATCCGCAGCACTGCGACGTCCCCGGCGAAGAAAATGTCTACTTCTATCGTGCCCGTGGTACGGTCGCTGTCATCGCTCCCTGGAATTTCCCGCTTGCGATCCTGACCGGTATGACGGTCGCCTCCCTGGTCACCGGCAACACCGTTGTCATGAAACCGGCTGAGCAGTCCTCCATCGTCGCCGCCAAGCTCATGGATGTGATCCACGAATCGGGCGTCCCCGACGGCGTGGTCAACTTCCTGCCCGGCATCGGCGAAGAGGTCGGACCGGAACTGGTCGGCAGCCCGGACGTCGAAATGATCACCTTCACCGGCTCACGCGATGTGGGACTCGCCATCAACGAATCCGCCTCCGATACCGACACCCGCCAGAAAATGGTCAAACGGGTCATCGCTGAAATGGGTGGCAAAAACGCGATCATCGTCGACGACGATGCCGACCTCGATGAAGCGGTGCTCGGCGTGATCCACTCCGCCTTCAATTACGCCGGCCAGAAATGCTCAGCCTGCTCCCGCGTCATCGTGCTCGAATCGATCCACGACACCTTCGTCAGCCGCCTGGTCGAAGCCACGAAGAGCCTGAAAATCGGCCCCGCGGAAGATCCCGGCACCGTCGTTGGCCCCGTCATCGACGAAGAGGCCAAACAGCGCATCCTGGAATACATCGAGATCGGCAAAGAAGAAGCCACCCTGGCCCTGGCCTGTGACACCTCGGACCTCGAAGACGAAGGCTACTACATCGGCCCGCACATCTTCACCGACGTCGATTCCACCTGCCAGATCGCCCAGGAAGAAATCTTCGGCCCCGTGCTGGCAGTCATCAAAGCCGAAGACTTCGACGAAGCGATCACCATCGCCAACGATACGCCCTACGCCCTGACCGCAGGCGTCTTCAGCCGCAGCCCCGCCCATCTGAATAAAGCCCGCATGGAAATCGTGGCCGGTAACATTTATCTGAACCGGAACATCACGGGCGCCATGGTCGAGCGGCACCCCTTCGGCGGCTTCAAGATGTCCGGCATCGGCAGTAAAACCGGCGGCCCCGATTACCTGCTGCAATTCCTGGTCCCGGTCAACGTCACCGAAAACACCATGCGTCGCGGCTTCGCACCCGATGCCACTGCTGACGAAGACGAAGAGGAATAACAGGAGATAAGCACCTGTTAGTACGATTGACTACCAGGTGCTTATCCTGATTCATAAATGTTAAAAAGTGGTACTACTTCTTGCTGACAGCAGGATTTATCTCCAGCGGCACAACGATGTCATCTGATTTCGGGTTCTCAACTTTCAGACGGTAACCCGACTCGGACTTGGGAACGATCAAATATACCACCAGGCTTTTGGGGAATTGGTTTGACTCTATTCTGTAGATTTGTCTTCCCAGTTTGAGGGGATCAGCTAATCGAAGCTGAGAGAGTTTCACCTTAAGATTTGTGAGCGCCATTTTGGTACAGCCGTCCCGATCACCAAACTCATTGAGGGAACAGGTATTGGGATCAAGAGATAAAATAATTGTTTCCTGATCTGCAATCATTCCGATCAGCGTGATACCTCGAGCCCCTTTTCCGGGTCCAACGCCAAAATCAATCGGAGTTGTCTGGTACGTAGAATCCAACTGCAGCCTTTTGCCTGTGGAGTTGTCACCAGTCTGTTTACCGACAGAGATCTGAACCACCTTTACTTTATGCATTCCTTTCGCATCACGAACACTGATTTCCTCTATCTGTTGTTGAGACTCGAAATCATCAGAAGCCGTAAAGGGAGTAATCTTTGGTAGTATCACACCGGTTGGTTTCTTAATCTTAAAATCGAATATCGGAGGAAAGATATCCTCTGGCCCCTCTTGCAGACAATTCTGAAAACCGCTTGTGGGATGGACGCCGTGGGCAATCACGGAAACCGTCTCCCCAAACTGAACTGCTGCGTAGGCAGCAACCCCAGGTTGATCACACTCCTCTCCCATGACTGGTGCAGTAGAGCCAGTCACCAAAAACATCCCGCTCAATACGATGAACATTGCACATGAAGCGAATCTTTTTAATTCCAACATCCCGCAAACTCCTCATACAAAGACCAGAATAAATGAAGCATGACTATCTTGCTTCGCGCATTTTGAGTCAGATTTATGGAACCGTGTTTAGTGATCTGGATTAATACAGCATGCTGGGAAAATCCCCGACTCACTCTGGACTGCAGCACCAGAGTTGTCTGGGGTTGAAAGCCCCTTAGCGGACTGCACAAAACAGGTTATTTTTTTAATGTAAATCCTCCGCTGGTTAAAACAGTGCAGCTTCCAGTTCGCATCCCTGCAGTTATCCCTGTCCTCGTTCAACCACGATCACCTCAGATGCGGCTCTAGACTGTCCTTCAGCTTTGACCACTTTTTAAAGAACGGTCAGCGCGCAAAACATTCCTGTCAGTTGAGGATTTTCCTTGAGGAGTTGAAAAGCTTCATCGGTCTGGATTCTGTTTCTGGTCGTTCAAATGAATACCAGTAAGCATTTCACACCTTCGTGCGAAATGGCAAACTATCATGGGGTCTGATTTTGCCTGCTTAGTACCAGAGCTCGAAGAGAATTGAGCGCATTGAAATGAGACAGAGCCTGCAGAATTAATCGTGCTGCTTTAGCTTCCGACTGATTTCAAATGGTGTACCGGACTTCCATACTTTTTTATGAGTGACCAAAATGCCTCACCCAAAAACAACACTAACGTACACAGAGATTTTATGAATATCAATACAAAAATTCACACCCATAGAGAATTCACATGATCCTCACTGGGAAAAGCGATTAATCTTAAGTATCTCCCCCCTGCAGCATTTCGTTTGCCGAATCGTTTTACTCTTCCTCTGGTCGCTTCGCGGGAAGATATTTCTCAAAACCCTTAAAGTACTTGCCCCGCTCGATTAGCTCCGGTGTTAACAGGTCGGCAAAATAGATCGGCAAATGCGGCTCGGTCTTTAGATTCTCGATCAGCCAGTCTAAGCCGGCACGTCCGCGCACGATCACAATCACGTTCTTCTGCCCCTTCTCATCCAGACCCTGCGTATGTATGACATGCTCGTTTTTCCCCAGTCGCCGGGAAACCAACTGCTCGGCCTCTTCCAGGGTTCTTGCGGGACGACCACTGCAGATCACCAGGTACACGCCCCGGGACGCGTATTCCTCCGCATTGGGTGGCTCCGATCCGGTCAATTGCTGGTAAGCCATGTCCACCATTTGCAGCATCGAATCCGACAGCTGGTCATGCTTACGTAATGCCTGCGCAAAGAGAGTCGACAGGTAATATTTATCATCCTCATGATCCCGCACCCCCCACAGAATTCGCCTCCGCATATTTCGATTGGTCGTATCATCAAACGGGGGTGCCATGTAGACATGATACAGGGCCTGCAGCACATTCTTTGTCTTCTTCGTTCCCAGACCAAATCCATAATAGAGTGCCGCCTTGCGTACTGCGGGCGGTCCTGTCGGGTCGAGCCCCTGATAAAAAATCTCCGTCAGTCGCGGGTCGCGGGGCCAGCCCAGCGCACCGAAAATCCAGCCGAACATGATACCGGGTGAATGCGTGGAATGCCGCTGTCCCCGTCGAAACAGCTCCAGCAGCTCCTCATCAGTCATTTTCAGCTGTAGACGATTCGCATACGCGTCGTCAAGCTGCCGACCCGCTTCGGCATCATCTGCAAAATACGATTTGTAATCCGGAGCCACAAACTCCTTAGACTCATACGCATACTTCGCCTCTGCCGGAGGACGCGTGTAGGTGGGCAGATGGCTCTGGGGACTCCCCTCAGGCAGGAAGCGTGCCAGTTCATTCAGCCGCCGCGTCTGTAAAATGCGGGCCGTAAACAGCTCATTAAAATCGATTTCGACATGAGAATATTTCGAGAGAGTATCCACGAGCCTCTTCCGCAACTTCAACCCCTTCACCAGGACCACGGCTGTCTCATGCCCTTCATCGACCCGCGATACGAATTCGAGCAGCCCGTCCTCGTGTCTTCGCAATATCTTCAAGACCATCTCACGCAGAATCTCCGCAGCCCGGGGATGTGTCGCGGAGACATCCGCCCGATGAAAGGCGACAATCCACAGCCCCAGATCATCGAAGCGTTCCATGTCGGGGGGATCGGTCTCAAACACCGCCTGCCAGGTCTCCAGCGTCGCCCCCACCGTCTGATCATTCAGTTGCTTGTGATCATCCAGCAGCTTCAGTAGTAACATCCGTGTCTGTTCTTTGTCGCCATAGGTCCGCATCCCCCAGGCAATTCGCTGCTGCATCTGCCCGTCCAGCCCCGGGTATTGTTCCATCAGCATCCGCACCAGGTTCTCAGACCGATCCGACACCACCGTGGGGCCATGATACAGCGCAGAATGCGCGACTTCCCCATCGTCGCTGGCACTCGCATGGTACATCAGTTCGATCGCCCGGGGATCCTGCTCCTTCCGGTTCCAGATATATTGATTCCCCACCTGCCCCAGAAGTGTGGTCCGGTGCCGCGAACAGTTCCGCAGACCACGCCGAATCAAAGCCAGCCGCTCGTCGATGCTGTTGACCTTCAGCTTCCCATCGATCATCTGATCCAGTTGGGCGCCCGCCTGCTTGTCATCCGGGAAAAACGCCTGAAAATCGGGAGGCACGTATTTATCGGTCCGGTTCCAGGCAAACGGCGGTTCGATTTTGAAGGGAATCGTCTCCGCGGTGGATTTCTCTTCCGCGAAAGCCGGCTCGTGCCCTGTGACACAACACGCGATTGACACCAACAGCATTAGAAACAGAACCAGGCCACGCCGGTTCCACTCAGAGGTCGACTGCATTTCATCTCCTCCTCAGTTTCAGCTTGAACGGTAGTCAGCAGACAGGGCTTAACCGAAGCCGCCTCCGCCGCCATCTCCCATGTAGCCCCCTTCAGGGACATCCAGGTTCGTATAATTGCCGAACCGCATCGATTCGCGGAGCCAGGTCAGATTCACGATCCCGGTCGGACCACTACGGTGCTTGGCTACAATCACTTCCGCCAGCCCCGGGTGATCTTCCGGATCGTAAGCGTCGGGACGATGCAGGAACATGATCAGGTCGGCATCCTGTTCGATCGCTCCACTTTCACGCAGGTCGGCCAGACGCGGACGTTTGTCTTCACGCAGTTCCACCCCGCGGTTCAACTGTGCCAGGGCAATCGTCGGCACATTCAGTTCTTTACACAGCCCCTTCAAACGCCGCGTGATCCCCGCGATCTGCTGTTCACGGGGCATCGTCTTATCTTCCGGTTCGATCAGCTGCAGGTAGTCGATAATGATCAGCCCCAGGTTGCTCAACCGCTTCAGACGCCGGCAGATTGCGCTGATTTCCTGAATCGTACGCCCCGGTTTGTCATCGATAAACAGCGGCATCTCGCTGATCTGGGAAGAGGCTTCCAGCAGCCGGTGCCGCTCGTCTTCTTCCAGATCCCCGGCACGCAACGAGTGACCGTTCACGCCCGAGCGGATACACAACAGACGCTCTGCCAGCTCCAGCTTCGACTGTTCCAGCGAGAACACGATCGTCGCGGTCCCCCCTTCATCAGCAGCCGCCTCCGCAAAGTTACAGACCAGCGCGGTTTTCCCCATCGACGGACGGGCCGCCAGAATAATCAACTCGGAGGGCTGAAAACCGTTAATCTGTTCGTCCAGATCGACGAATCCGGTGGTGGTACCGGTCAGCGTCCCCTCCTTCTGAGTTCGTTCGTGGATCCGATCGAAGGCATCCATCAGGATGTCCCTGATCTCGATCTTGTCCCCTTCGCCCTGCGATTCCAGAATGCTGAAAATGCTCTGTTCAGCCTTGTTCAACACCTCCAGCGTATCGCCCTGGGGGGAATAGCTTTCCCGGATGATTTCGGTACAGGAGTGAATCAGTTCCCGCTGGACCGATTTATCTCGCACGATATTCGCATAGTACTCCGCATGGGCCGCGTGAGGCACGCTCTCCAGGACTTCGTGCAGATACATCACATTGCCGGCTTCGTCCAGCTCCCCTTTGGAGTCCAGCTCTTCGGCTACCGTGACTGCATCGATCCCGCGCACGCCGGCGTCGTGCAGGCGGAGAATCGCGGCAAATATCCGCGCGTTTTTATCGCTGTAGAAGTGATTGGTTTTGACAATCTGCACCAGGTCGTCGATCACGACGTTATCCAGCAGGATACTCCCCAGTACCGCTTTCTCTGCATCCAGATTCTGCGGCGGCACTTTTCCGAACAGCTCCTCGACAGACTCCTGTTTCGGACGGCGAAAATTTCCTTTGCCGGCAACTGACATGACCATCCCCTGGCTCGGTTGATTGATTGAAATGAAAGCACACGACCCGTTGCTCACCTTCAGTTCCGGGAGCGGTCACGCCGTGCTGCAGGCGTCATCATATAAAACCAAAAGAGGTCCGGCAATAACCGGACCTCTTCGTTTTTTCAGACGCAGCTCGACAGCCCTGCTGTCGAACGGGTTTAGCTTTTTTCTGCTGTCGGTACGACCCAGACTTTGACTTCCGTCTTGACCTTATCGTGCAGCTGCAGCTTGACGGTATACATACCCAGTTCTTTCAGCGGGCCTTCCAGGCGAATTGCTTCGGCGTCGACGTCAAAGCCACTGTCCTTGAGGGACTTGCTGATATCGACGGCTACGATCGAACCGTAAAGATGTCCGTCTTCGTTGGCGTTGGCTTCCATGGTGACACTGTGCTTGCTCACCTTGTCTGCCAGGCTCTTGAGTGACTTCAGGCGATCTTTTTCCAGATCGGCAACCCGTTTCTGATGCTGCACCACCATCCACTTGTTGTGATCAGTGGCAATGGTTGCCAGACCGTAAGGCAGCAGGAAGTTACGGGCATAGCCGGGTTTGACCCGCACAATGTCACCCTGCTCACCCAGGTTATCAACTTTTTCTGCCAGCAAAACCTCGACAGACGCCTTGGAACTACCGACCACAGAGGTGCTACGTTGTTTGCGAACCATTATCAATCACTTCCGTAATTTTCAGTTTTTACTATCGTTTGAATAAAAAATGTTTCGTTGCTTTGTGCCGTTCAAACAGCCTTCACTTAGAAAGGCACGTCATCATCGGGCATTCCGCCTGGTGAATCATAAAAGGAATCAGCAGGGCTGGACGAACCGCCCTGTGATGGTGCGCTGCCGCCACGTGCCCCGTAGCCGCCGCCTCCGCCGCCACCGGGAGCACCGCCGCCTGATTCGCCGCGTCCCCCCAGCATGGTCATGTTTTCGCCAACCACTTTCAGCTTGCTGCGTTTCTGGCCCGATTCTTTGTCATCCCACTGATCCAGTTGCAGACGACCTTCGATCAGGACCGAACGCCCTTTGGTCAGATACTCGCTGGCCACTTCCGCGGTACGCCCCCAGAGAGTGACATCGACGAAGGTGGTTTCTTCCTTCCGGGAATTGGAATTCTTGTCAAACCAGCTCCGATTCACTGCCAGACCAATTTCCGCAACCGCACTTCCTCCGGGCGTGTAACGCACCTGTGGATCGCGAGTCAGATTTCCTACCAGGATGACTTTGTTGAAACTGGCCATCAGCGGCCTCCGTGATGTTGAATGACTTAAACGGGTAACTGTTTCTGAAGCCCTGCTTCAGTTCCTGACTTGAGACACGAAAGACTTAGTCTTCGTCTTCATCGTCATCGATGGCACTGTAATCGACATCATCATCGCTGCTGGCTTCCGTTTCCGGTGCAGCGGAAGGATCGATAGCAGAAACCATGGCGTCAAACAGCGTCTGGGGCTGCTTGATTACCAGCTGACGAATCACGATATCGCTCAGGTGGCAGGCACGGGTGACTGCATCCATGCCACTGCCGGGCATGGTGAAGTACACCAGGTAGTGCAGGCCTTTCATGTGACCTTCGATCTCGTAAGCCAGTTTTCCATCCTGCCAGGGACGGTGAGCAACGATTTCGGCACCGGCCTTTTCCAGAATTTCAATCACATGTGCGATGGTCCCTTCGTGGTCAGCAGCGAATTTGCCACTGTCCAGCAGGAACATACCTTCATAATTAACCATAACCGCTTTTTTCTCTGCTACAGACAAGACTGTTCTCCCGGAATAATTTGGCCTCAAGGCCAGATTGACGATCAGACTCTTATTTTTATTTCAATCACCGGCTGTCATCTCGCCGGGGATGGTCATCACTCAGGTGCATTCACCTGGTTCATGGCGATCTCCAGCCCCTGTTCCACCCAGCTTTCAATCCCCCGGGCCGCATTTTGAACCGCCTGCGAGATCGACTCGGCTTCATCGGCCCGAAATCGACTTAAAACATAATCCGCTGCCGAGAACCCTGCAGGAGGTCGTCCCACCCCCATTCGCAGACGTGGTACGTCCTGAGACCCCAGCTTCTGAATGATGTCCTGTAAACCTTTTTGTCCGCCTGCTGAGCCTGAGCCCCGTAACCGGAGCCGCCCCAGTGGCAGATTCATATCATCACAAACTACCATCACATCACTGACCGGCAGTTTGTAAAACTTCACCACAGCCGCAACACTGCGACCGCTTAAATTCATAAATGTCTGCGGGGCAACGAGTAACACCTTGTCCCCCCCCAGACTAAATTCTCCGACTTCCGCCTCAAACTGACTCTTGAACCCGGATACACCGTGCCAGTCTGCCAGCTGAGCCAGAACATCAAACCCGACATTGTGACGTGTTCGCTCGTATTTTCTACCGGGATTCCCCAGCCCTACGACCACTTTCACAGTGCCACCCGTCAGGTTCTTAACAACTGATTATTTTCTCTCGACCAGAGCCGCCGCAACTATCCTTCGGTTGCTTCTTCCGGTGCTTCAGCGGCCTCGGCTGCTTCACCTTCTTCTGCAGGCTCTGCTACACCCATCGGAGGCACAACATGCACGACCACCTGGTCTGGAGCATTGTGAATCTTGCTTCCGCGAGGAACTTCAATTTCATTCACGTGAATCGCATCACCGATTTCCAGTGAATTGATCCGGACGGGAATACTGTCAGGGATACTGTGTGCCAGACAGTCCAGTTCCAGTGTATGCAGAGGCTGCTCCAGCACACCACCGCCAACTACGCCGGGAGATGTCCCCCGCAGTTGAACAGGGACTTCTACAGTCACCCGCTCGGATGCATTGATCCGGATCAGGTCCACGTGCAGGATTTCAGTGCCGAAGGTGTCCCACTGCAGATCACGCAGCATGGTCTCTTCGACTTGACCGTCGACATCAATCTCAAAAACCCGTTCCCGGTTCTTGATCAGATTCCGCAGATCATGGTCATCTACGCTGACATGGGCAGGTTCCTGCTCATGACCGTAGACAACTGCCGGAATCCGACCTGCCCGACGGATACGCCGGCTTTCAATGGATCCCAGTTTCTCCCGTTTGGAGGCACTGATTCGATGCATTACAAAATCGTCTGACATTTCCCAACATTCCTCGAAGAGTGACTCAACACCTGGCGTCGAACCACTCGTCCATTAAAGACTTTGAATCTATAAATCCGACACGATATCGTGAATACTGTACTTTGATCGCTGATCCGGCATCGCTGTTTTGGCACGCTGGTCCGGGGGACGCCTGAAGCAGGTCCTGCAAGCGTTTTCAGCTTAAAACAAGCCTGAAACGCCACATTAACCCGGTCTGCCCGTAGACAAAATCAGCGGTTCCAGCCAACAGCGTCAGCTGGTTTCTCACCAGATCATTATAGTTGAAGCGTGCAAAAATAACTTCCCGCACACAAATCTGCAACCGAACACCCCCTCTATCTTGGTCGAAAGTCACAAGACAGCCTGATTTTCAGGAATTGACTGACAGGAATTGGCCGGCTGCACTGCCTGATCTGATCCCACAGCACCAGGAAGTATACATAACAACATGCCGCAACTTCAACCGGCCCAGCCTGGAATCAGTAAAATGCCTGGGAAATATCATGCACAGGCAGGCGAATCACCCAGTTTCCATATTGGCTCAACACAATCTGGCTGTAGAATAGATTTAGCGTGAAAATTAAAGCTGCCCCTGATCTTCCCGGAATTCCCTCCTGCGGTTTCCGGTCCTTGTCAGTGCGGCGGTCCCGCTCGTTATCTCAAAGGCTGTGTGCATGCATTTTATCCGTCTCAACCGGACAATCACTCTGACCGTTATAACCAGTCTCTGTCTGGTGATCGCTCCCGCGCTCCAGGCCGATGAAAAAGCAGACCAGCCCTTTCAGCCCAACAATCAAAAAGAGGCCAAACCTCAGCCTCCGCCTCTCAATCAGCTCAAGCAGATTCTCCAGGGACTGTTTGGCAAAGGGAAACCAGCCGCCAACCAACAGGCCGACAAAAACGGAAAAAAACGCACTCCGGACTATTATCGCTACCCGCAGGACCTGGAACAGGAACGCCGCTTCAAGAGTGTCAAACAGCTGATCCAGAGCCAGCAATGGGAAGCCGCACGCGAAAAACTGCAGCTGATGCTGGAAAACAGCCTGAACCTGCCCGTCCACATTCCCGGTGAACGGGGCCTGATTACAGACCGGGAACTGATCTACGAACTGCTGGAGCTCCTGCCAGAGGAACAACAGCAGAAATTCGATCGGCAATACACGGCCCTGGCGGAAAAACTGTTCAACGACGCACAACAGAATGACGCGTCCCCCGAGCAGTTCGCTGAAATTGCAACCCGCTTCGCCAGCACCCCTGCGGGAGCCCGGGCCATGAACTATCTGATTTCCTACCACATGGAGCGGAAAGAGTTCGGACTCGCGGAACAGTATGTAGCGCGGCTGTTGAAATATCAGCCGCCACTGACCCGCTCTCCCCAATGGAGAACCAAGGCCGCCTACATCCTCAAACAGACCGGCAACCAGGAACTGACCACTCAGCTGCTCAATTCATCCAGTGTTGCCATTGATCTCAATCAGCCGATTCAAATCGGAGGCGCCACGGAAAAACCGTTGACCTGGCTGGAAAAACAGCAGATTCTCGGCTCCACGGGCAACCAGCCGGTGGATGAGTGGCCCATGCTGTTTGGTTCTCCCAGCCATGCCGCCCGCGCCAGACAGGCAGATCCACTGCTGATTCCCCGCTGGTCTTATCCGCTGACGTCAAATCACTCCATTCAGGCACAACTCAACCTGATTCAGGAAGACCTGACCAGTGCCGATCAGGCCGCGATTCCCGCCCTGCCCCCCCTGGCCATTAATGGAAAAATCGTGTTTCGCACACTCAAGGGGGTCCAGGTCCTCGATGCAGAAACCGGAGCCCCGCTCTGGCAGTCGGCCCTGGAAAATTCCCCCGAAGAAGCCTTTATTAAAGCCCAGCTCAAAGGGCAGCAGATCCCCCAGGCGCGGGGCCTGTTTGATCCCACTCCGCAAACACGCTCCTTTTCTGTTTATAACGGCTCCGATCCAGACTCACATGCTCTGACCAGCCTGATGTACCGCAATGCCAACTGGGGCAGCCAGAGCAGTGACGGCGAGCACCTGTTTATCCTGGAAAGCATGCGGCTCAACCTGAGTGCCAGCGGCACCTCGCGCAACCTGAATCGCTTCCGCCGTCGCAGAGGGGATTATGAAGAAGACTTCTGGTCGTCCAATCAGCTGGTAGCCTATGACCTGAAAACAGGCCAGCCCAGGTGGAAAGTGGGGGGCACCAGGTTCGATGAGCCATTCGATCTGCCCCTGGCCGGCACTTTCTTCTTTGGCGCTCCCACCCCTTCCGGCAACGAGCTGTATATTATCGGGGAACGCGATCGCGAAATCCGCGTCTATGCACTCGACCCGGAAACCGGTGCAGAACGCTGGTCGCAACAGATCGGCAATCCCGAGCAGGACATCGCCCTCGATATGGTCCGCCGCTGGTGGATCGCCCCCGTGGCCGTCGACCAGGGCATCCTGATCTGCCCCACAACCATCGGACTGCTCACGGCCATCGGCCAACTGAATCATTCCATTCTCTGGTCGGCCCGCTACACCACGTCTGATTCCGATGAAAACGGCCAGCACTTCAATCGGATCAACCAGACCTCATTCGAGCCCCTCAATCAGCGCTGGACTCCCTCGGCTCCGATTATTATCGAAAATAAAGTCGTCTACACGCCTCCCGACGAAGAAGCGCTCATCTGCCTCGATTTGATCACCGGCATCCCGCTCTGGACCAAACGCGCCAAGGAAGCCATGCTCTACATGGCCGGGGTCGCCGACGGCAAGATTCTGATGGTCGGGTTGAATGGCGTCACCGCGATTTCGCTCAAAACCGGTAAAAACTCCTGGCAGACCACATTTGACAAGAGCGCAGGAACGCCTTCGGGCCAGGCCGTCATCGCCGATCAGCACCTGCACGTCCCCCTGCAGAGCGGCCAGGTCTGGACTTTCGATGTCGCGTCAGGCAAAGTCATCAACAAACTGTTCAACGCGAATGCCAGCCAGCCCCTGGGGAATCTGGTCATTCATCGCGGCCAGTTTCTTTCACTCAGCACCCGGGGCCTGGTCAGCTACGAACAGAAACAGACATTCGAAAACCAGATTGAAAAAATCAAACAGCAGAACCCGACCAGCCCGCTGGCCCTGTATAAGGAATCCGAACTGCTGATGATGAGCCGCCGTTACACCCAGGCTTATTCCCAACTGCAGCAGATCGACCGCGGACAACTTCCCGCGGAATATCACGATAAATATCACCAGTTACTCGTCCACTGCCTGACGGAACTGATCCGTTCCGATTTTCAGCAACACGATGATCTGGTCACGGAACTGCAACAGAAAGTAAGCTCCGACAGCGAACGCCTGGAACTGCAACGACTGCTGATCGAGCGGGCCCGCGCCCGACATGAATTTCCCCGCGCACTGACACTGTTGCAGGAACTGGGGCAGGCCCCCGCTGACACCTTCTTCCAGGCCCAGAATACGGAAACACAAATAGACTGCTGGATCGCCGGTCAGGCAGAAGATCTCTGGAAACAGGCCCGTCCCACAGAGCGTGAGCAGTTCGCACAGCATTTAAGTCAACGGTCTGCACAGCTCCTGAATGCATCCTCTCAGGAGCAGGCACGTTTCCTGCGTCAGTTCGGCTTCCACTCGTCTACGATTCCCATTCTGCGACAGCTGATTGACCACAGTCTGCAATCGGACGAGTTCTATGAAGCGGAGCTCTGGCTTTCCCGACTGATCCGACAGCAACAGCCTGAACTGTCTGCAGAAGGACTGGCAGGCATGATTCAGCTCTGCGTGAAACATCAACTGTTCGCGGACGCGAAATATTATCTGGAACAGCTGGCCGCCTGCGATCCCCAGCTCACTCTGTCCGACAATCAGACTGTGGAACAGGTCATGACTTCGACACTGAAACGCCTCCGCGAACATTCAGAACAGCACCCGCAGCCCGGCTGGCGTCCGGAAAAGCTGAAACTGATTGTCGGCGGGTCGGGTCGCTACTATACCAGCCGCGAGCAGACGCTCGACACATCTGACTCAAACCTGCCCTACTTCCACGCCCATAGCCTGACTGTCGATCCCCGCGAGAACCGGCTGGCCGTCACGGAAACTCACAGTAATCACCTGATCTGGTCGACGCCCCTGCGCTCCATCAGTCAGTCCCGCTCATCCAGTTTTAATGAAAGCGAACTGGTGGGTCACAACCTGATTCTGCAGCATCGGGACATGCTTCACCTGTTTGACCTCGTCGATCACAAACTGATCTGGAGTCAGAAGCTGGAACGGGAGCAAAGCAATCGTTACCCGAACATGTTTAACAGGACCCCAGCTCCGCTGGGAACGGAATCGTCACTGATTCATCGACACCACCCCTCGCTGGCCATTCGCAATGTGGGTATGATTGCTGCCGCCAACGCAGAATACACCTGCTTCTACAGCCGACGTAAAATCATTCTGGTCGACACCCGCACCGGCCAGATTCGCTGGACGCATGAAAACGTGGAGCAGGATACCAGGGTCCTGGGTGATGACCGCCACATCTATATCGTGTCTCGCAATCGTGAACCTCGGAAAATCCTCCGCGTCAGCGATGGCCGCCAGATCGAACCGGACGAAAACGTCCAACTGTTGGACCATGCCATCTACCAGGGAGATTCTTCGTTTGTCGGAATCACATCCCCTAATGACCCCAAACGCCCCGGACAGACCGCAGGCCAGACATCCGTCTTCGCCTTCCAGCCCGGTTCTAAAGACCTGATCTGGAATCTTGATTTCCCCCGAGACTCCCGGTTTGGCATCTCCAGTCAGCACTTCCTCTCTGTACTCAATCCCGGAGGAGAATTGAAGATTGTTGACCTGAGAACCGGTCGTGTCCAGACAATGGAAACCATCCCCCGTGCGGAGCTGGACAATCACAAAGATTTCTATGTCGTCGTTAACGACACGCACCTGTACTGCGTCGGTCATTCCCAGGCACGCAACACCATTTCGGTCAGCGTGCCTTCGGTCCCCGTCAATGGCATGCTGGCTGTCTATCTGCGTCAGACCGGAAAACGAATCTGGAAGCAGGATTTCGAGAAAAAGCACCTGGTGCTCGACGACCAGAACCTGCTGCCGATAATCCTGCTGGTCTCCCGCGATTATTTACGGACCGGAAATCGCTCCACCAGCATTATTCACCTCGAGGCCCTGGATAAACAGACCGGCAAAAATCTGCTCAACTGGAAAGCCCCCATGGATTCCAACATCCGGAATATCAGAGTGGACTACCGGCAGAAAATGATGGAACTCCTGACATACAGCGCCCGCATCCTCCTCTACGATGCCAGCGAACTGGCCCTGAACCACAAGACCGCCCCCGACGCACCTGGTCAGCCTGAACAGGCCACGAAACCGAATCAGGAAAAGAAATAGAAAATCTACTTGCGAAACAAAACTCATAAAAATACAATGATGTAGTTTCACACCTGTTGTCTTTCACCCTGATTGAGAACGACCATGTATCGCTTCTTCATCCTGATTCTGACTGGCTGCCTGGCTTTGCCTGCCGTCCCGGTCTCAGGTTGCGAATGCGGACAAAAACAGACATCAAAGTCCGATTCCTGCTGCTGTTGCAGCAAATCAGCCACCGACTCTCAAGCTCCTCAGCCCAAGTCCTGCTGCTGCAAAACTTCTAAACCAGTCCAGCAACAGGAGAAAACGTCTTCCGAGCAAACGTCTCAGCAGAAACAGTTCCAGTGCGAAAAGACCGGCTGCCACTGTCAGCACACCTTCTCGCAGCCAGCCACCACGATTTCCGTCAAATCGGTTGAACTGGCGCAACAGCTCCGCTGCAACTGGGACCTGATTGATCTCACAGCGCCTCTCAGCCCGGCAACGCGCCCGGCTGCTTCCGACTCTCGCGAGCCGAATTCCACCGAACTCCCCTGCTCTGCAGAGGAGCATTGCGCGCATTTCTGCCTCTGGTTGATCTAAATCCGCTTTGACAACCGGATCAACCTGCTCCGTTCCCTGCAAATCATCTTCTTGATTCTGGTGATCTGCGCTCCCGACTGGCCCCACGCCCTTCTTTGGGAATTCTGAACGGACACCGCTTTCAGATACGTTTTACTCAACTTTGGAAACCCAAAACTGTTTTTTACCCTTAAGGAGAAAACCATGCGTCAAGTATTTTCAATCGCCGCCGTACTGGCTGTCGTCGCTTTTGCAGGTCAGGCATTCGCCGCTGATGCCAAAGCTGTCTGCCCCGTCGCCGGCAAACCAGCTAACCCCAAATGCACCGCAGACTACAAAGGGACCACCATCTCTCTGTGCTGTGGTAACTGCAAGAAAGCATTCGAAGCGAACCCCAAAAAGTTCGCTGCCAAAGCCAACCTGCAGCTGGTCGCCACCGGTAAAGCCAAGCAGGTCAAATGCCCCTTCGCTGGCAAACCTGTCAATCCAGCTCAGTCTGTAAAAGTTGCTGGTACCGAAGTCAAATTCTGCTGCGGCGGATGCAAAGGCAAAGCTGCTAAAGCTTCCGGCGATGAGCAGATCAAACTGATCTTCAACGACAAAGCTTTCGAAAAAGGCTTCAAGGTTACTGAAAAGTAATCTGACCGACCGCGTTTTCACTTGGCATGCATCTGCGGGCCAGCGTGCTGAGTTTTAGAACGGAGAGTGGGAGTTTCCAGCCGGAAATTCCCACTCTTTTTTTATGTCGTATACTCGGAATTGAGACGCACATATTCCTGCGTCAGATCGCTGGTCCAGAATACGATCGACTCCGAACCGAACGGCAGTTGCAGCTGAATCGAAACATCCCGGTTATCACGGATCGAGGCGGAAACAGCTTCTTCATCAAATTCAGCCGGCATCCCTTTCTCATAGATCAGCGTCCCGTTGAGATGCAGCACGATATCCGCTTCGGTCAGCTTCACACTCGTCCGCCCTGTCGCGGAAACAATCCGCCCCCAGTTAGGATCTGAACCCGCAATCGCCGTTTTGACCAGGGCATCGTTGGCGATCGTCCGCGCAATCTCTTTCGCTTCCGCCTGTGTACTCGCCCCGGAAACTTCGATGGTAATGAAATGATCGGCCCCTTCGGCATCCCGAATGATCGCCTGCCCCAGTTCCATCGCCACTTCCATGATCGCCGCCTGCAGCTGTACCAGGTCGTCCGCCGAAAGCGGATCTGCTTCGGATGCCCCATTGGCCAGCAGGATCACCGTGTCACTGGTACTCGTATGCCCTTCGACCGAGACACAGTTGAAACTAAAATCGACGGCTTCCCGCAGCAGCGCATCGGCCTGGCTCGCACTCAGGGGCGCATCGGTCATGATCACCGACAGCATCGTCGCCATGTTGGGAGCAATCATCGCAGCCCCCTTCGCGACACCACTCACCCGCACACTGGTGCCATCAACTGTTAATTCGCGCATCGCCTGCTTCGGCACGGTATCGGTCGTCATCATGCCCCGGGCCGCGTTCAGAAAGGAACTGGCATCAGCGCCCAGTTGCCCAATCACCGCGGGAATCCCCTGTTCGATCGGAGTCCGGGGCAGAAAATGACCAATAATCCCCGTCGAGCAGACCAGCACTTCTTCGTTTTCGAATCCCAGCCCCTGGGCGACCTCGCTGGTCATCCAGCGTGCATCTTCGATCCCGCGCTCGCCGGTACAGGCATTCGCATTGCCCGAGTTGATAATCACCGCCCGCACCGAATCCCCGGGCACGCGTTCGCGCGAGACTTTCACCGGGGCACCGCAGACCTGGTTCTTGGTAAAGACACCCGCGCCCACACAGGGCTCATCGGAAACAAACAGCGACAAATCAAAAGTGGATTTGTTTTCCTTAATCCCGCAAGCCAGGCCGGCAGAGCGGAAACCCCTGGGTAATATCATGTCAGCAGTCAACTGCGTCTCCTCAGCTGGAAAGAATGGTTCAGACAATCAGGCCGGTCGTCTCTGGATAGCCGGCCATCAGATTGAAATTCTGCACGGCCACACCGGCCGCCCCCTTGATCAGGTTATCGGTCGCCGAAAATACAATCAGCTGGTTACCGGCAGACTGCAGCGAAATATCACAGTAGTTGGTTCCCGCAACATCCTTAGTCGTGGGCACCCGATCGATGATCCGCACAAACGGCTTGCCTTCGTAATAGGACCGGTAAACGTCTTTCAGATGATCGAGGCTCGTATCTTCTTTCAAACGTGGATACATGGTCGCCAGGATTCCCCGGTTCATGGGAGTCAGGTGCGGCGTGAAGGTGACTTTCACATCTGCGCCGCCGACCGTTGTCAGGATTTCTTCAATTTCCGGTGTATGACGGTGTGTGCCCACCCCGTAAGCGGTGATGCTCTCATTACATTCCGGATACAGGGTTCCCAGCTTGGGCTTCCGACCGGCACCACTCACACCACTTTTCGCATCAATAATGATTCCCGTCGGTTCAACCAGGGAATTCGCCAGCAGCGGGGCCAGCCCCAGAATCGCAGTGCTGGTGTAACAGCCGGGATTCGCAATCAGATCCGCACCGGGAATCTTCTCCGCCCAGAGTTCGGGCAAACCATAAACCGTGCTTCCCAGACGGGTCGGATCGATGTGCACATGATGATACCATTGTTCGTAGACTGCAGGATCACTCAATCGATAGTCGGCACTCAAATCCACGACTCGGCAACCATCGGCCAGCAGATCCGGAATCACTTCCATACTGGCCACGTGCGGCAGGGCACAAAAGACAAAGTCAGCCCGTTCTGCAATTTCTGCCGGTGACAGATTTTCACAACGCAAATCCAGGCGGCCCTCCAGACAGTGATGGATCTCACTGATATGGGGTGCCTCTTCTGAACGCGTCGTCAGCGCAACAATCTCGACTTCCGGGTTGCGCAGCAGAATCTTGATCAACTCCAGAGCCGCATACCCTGTGGCTCCCATAATGGCTACTTTGGTCATTGTTCCCCGTTCCAGGTCTGTTCTCAAATACCGTTCAGATCAGGTTGCGCCCGCTGAACAAAATCAAAACGTACATTCTAAGCCGCAATATGGGGACGACAAGGTTTCACGCCCCGAGGATCGCCTGCTTTCTCCAGATTTTGCAGGAGGACAACCTTCACACGGTGCAGAATCCAACAATACGCCCCCTGCTGCTGATCAGGCAGGATCTCTCAGTCGTCCTGATTTATAATGAATGTTTAGAATTATCAAAGTCAACTCATTCACATCAATTGCCTCCGATTCTTTCAAATTAAGCAGCAAAATTAATTCCGGTTCCTTTTCAAAAAGTGCCTGAAACATCACAATAAATTGATCGATTCCGGTAGCTTCTACCGACGACAATTCAATTCGCTGGCGCTCGGCGTTCCTTTCTCACATGACCAGGACGGTAGGTCTTCGTCAGGGGTCGCGCCGAATCGCATGCTGGCTCAACACGGATTAAGAATAGAATAGAATGTCTAACGTTGCCAAACTAGCCGCCGATGCGCTGACGGAAGGTGGTGGGATTTTTCGACTGTCTCCTACCTGGGTTCCCCGTTCGTTTCTGCAGCCTGGTCGTCGCCTCAAGCTGCATCCCAACGACTATTATGCCCTGGGAACACACCGTGGCGGTATCGATGAACGCTGGTTTGGTTCTACAACGGTCGCTACCAATGAAGGCGCACCGGATGACGAAGGCCTCAGCTACTGCGTCTTCGGCGGAGAAAAATTCACACTCAAAGATGCCATCAGCGAACTTGGCGCCGAAATCATAGGCGACGCCATCTGGGGCAAGTACAACCGCTGGCCCGTTTACTCTAAATTCTTCGACAACATGGGCCCGATTCCGCATCACATGCACCAGAATACGGAACAGGCCGCCAAAGTCGGCCAGGAAGGCAAGCCCGAATCCTACTATTTTCCTCCCCAGATGAACGCCATCGGGAACAATTTCCCCTACACGTTCATGGGTCTGGAGCCCGGCACCACCAAACAGGACGTTATCGACTGCCTGGATCGCTGGAACGACGGCGACAACGGCATTCTCGACCTCTCTAAAGCCTACCGCCTCAAACCCGGTACCGGCTGGCTGATTCCCCCCTGCGTCCTGCACGCTCCGGGAAGTCTGGTCACCTACGAACCACAGTGGGGCAGTGACGTCTTCGGGATGTATCAGTCAATGGTCGAAGGTCGGGCCGTACACCGCTCCCTCTTGACCAAAGACTTCCCCGAAGACAAGCACGACGACAACGCTTACCTCGTCGAAGCCCTCGACTGGGAAGCCAACGTCGATCCGAACTTCAAAGCCAATAACTACCTCGAGCCGATCAACATAGGCGATACCGCCGCCGATGGTTATGTTGATCTCTGGATCGTCTACGGGAAAGTCAACGGCGAACAGCTCTTCACCGCTAAGGAACTGACCGTCGATCCGGGTGCCAGACTCACCCTCAAAGACAGCGGCGCTTACAGCTGGATCACTGTTCAGGGCAAAGGCAAAATCGGTAATCTGAGACTGCAGACGCCCGCCATGATCCGCTTCGGCGAAATGACGGAAGACGAAGTCTTCGTCACAGAAAAAACTGCGCAGGAAGGCATCACCATCGAAAACACCGGCAGTGAACCTCTGGTTTCACTCCGTTACTTCGGCCCCGGTGCCTGCCCTGACGCACCCAACGTCGGCGACTATTGCAAATAATTCGAACCAACACACTCAACTGCCCGAACTCTCGGGCTGTTTTTTTTATTTCGATCTCACGCATCCTGCAGACATGAAGGACCCTCTCATGAGTGATAACGCAGCCAACACCTTCCCCAAACTTCATAACGCCTCCTGGCCGGGTGTCGTCGGAAAAGGCCCTGATTCTGAGCCCCCCATCGATCTGGATACCATGCTCGACCTGACCGCTGCCGCGGAAGTCGATGGCGTCAAGTTCGACGGAACCGACCTCTTCCTCTTCGATCCGCATGTCAGCATCGATTCCACCGACGACGACCTCAAGCAGCTGGCCGAAAAAGTCCAGTCCCGTAACCTCGTCATCGGCTCCGTCGTCGCCCCCGTCTGGCCCCCTACCGGCGGTGGATCTGCCATGGGCAGCGAAGAAGAACGCAGCCAGTTCCTGGAACAGGTCCGCAAAGGCTGCGGCATCGCCAAAAAGCTGCGGGAAATCGGCGTGCGTCCCTACGGCGTCGTCCGGATCGACTCCGCTGCCGGCCCTGGTGACTGGGTCGCCGACCCCGAAGGCAACCAGGCCAAAATCGCAGAAACCTTCAAACAGGCTGCCGACATTGCCACCGATCACGGCGAACGCCTCGCTGCGGAAGGCGAAATCTGCTGGGGCGGGATGCACAGCTGGAAACGCATGGTACAGCTCCTGGAAATGGTCGACCGCCCCGATGTCGTCGGCTTCCAGGCAGACATGTCCCACACCCTGCTTTACCTGATGGGCTACAACGCCCCCGAAGACCGGCTGCTCCCCGAAGACTTCGACTGGAACGACGAAGCCACCTTCGATGCCGCCTACAAAACCCTCACCGATGCCCTGCGGCCCTGGACCATCGACTTCCACGTCGCCCAGAACGACGGCACCGTGCACGGCACCGGCTCGCACGACAAAACCGGGCGGCACTGTCTGCCCAACGATCCCAACGGCAAGCTCGACATCACCAAACGGGCCGGATACTGGCTGCGTGATGAGAACGGCAACGTCACCAAAAAGTTCGAGCACATCTGCTGGGACGGCTGCATGTTTGCTAATGATGTCATGATGGATCCACAAACCTGGAACGACATTCTGGCAGCTATGATCAGCGTCAGAAACGCCCACGGATGGTCCTGATTTCGCTCCGCTGATCCCTTTTTTAAACCTGCATTTTCTATTTAATAACGACAAGGAGTCACACCAATGACCAAACCAGTACGCGTCGGCCTCATCGGCTACGGATTCATGGGACGTACCCACTCCAACGCTTATCGCCAGGTCAGTAAGTTTTTCGATATCGAACATACCCCCGTCCTTCAGGCCTGCTGTGCCCGCAGCGAAGACAAAATCAAAGACTTCGCCGACAACTGGGGCTGGGAGTCCTACGAAACCGACTGGCGCAAGCTCATCGAACGGGACGACATCGACCTGATCGATATCACCACCCCTAATAACTCGCACCACGACATCGCCATCGCGGCTGCCGAAGCCGGCAAAATGGTCCTCTGCGAAAAACCGCTGGCGATGAATGTCGCCGAAGCAGTCGCCATGACCGAAGCCATCGAAAAGGCCGGCGTCGCCAACATGGTCTGGTTCAACTATCGTCGTGTGCCTTCGATCACCCTGGCCAAACAGCTGGTCGATGAAGACCGCATTGGTCGTCCCTTCCACTACCGGGCTCAGTACCTCCAGGACTGGACCATCGCCGAAGACGTCCCCCAGGGCGGTGCCACCCTCTGGCGCCTGGATGCCAAAGTCGCCGGTAGCGGCGTAACCGGCGACCTGCTGGCCCACTCCATCGACTCGGCCATCTGGCTCAACGGTCCGATCACTTCGGTCTCCGCGGCCACCGAGACCTTCATCAAGGAACGCGTGCACCAGGAAACCGGCGAAAAGACCAAGGTCGAAATCGACGACGCCTGCATGTTCCTCGCCCGCTTTGCCAACGGCTCCATGGGTACCTTCGAAAGCTCACGCTACGCCCGCGGACGCAAGAACTTCAACACGTTCGAACTCAACGGCGAAGCCGGCTCGGTCTACTTCGACCTCGAAGATCCACAGATCCTGCAGTTCTTCGAATACGCCAACCCCACCACCGGCAAAAAGGTCGAAGACCACCTGACCGGCTGGCGGCGGATTCACGTCACCAACTTCGAACATCCTTACATGGATAAATGGTGGGTGCCCGGCTGTACCATCGGTTACGAGCACACCTTCACCAATGCCCTGGCTGATTTCTTCCAGGGGCTCGATACCGGCAAACCGACCCAGCCCGACTTCCGTGCTGCCCTGGAAACGCAGAAAGTCTGCGACGCGGTCCTGCAAAGTGCAAAAGAAAAGCAATGGGTCGAAATAGCATAGCATTGCAGGCAGGTTTTCTGCTATAATGCTTTCACAATCAGAATTTACAAAAACGGGTGGCACTCCGCGTCGCCCGTTTTTGTTATACGTAGAACCAGAAAAGACGTTAGAAAATTGGGAGTCAAAATAGTGGACCGTCATCCAATCTCACAAGAAGGATATGAGAAACTGCGTGAAGAGATCCGTCATCTCGAAAACGAAGTCCTGCCTGATATCGCACAAAAAATCGCAGATGCACGCGCTGAAGGTGACTTGAAAGAAAACGCAGAATACCATGCCCAGCGAGAAGCACAGGGGATGGCTAATTTAAAAATCAGCAAGTTGAAAAACAAACTCGCTGGCTGCTATATCGCTGATAAATCGACCATGCCCAAAGGTGAGGTCACCTACGGCTCCATCGTGACCGTAAAAAATCTCGACGACGGGCTCGAAGAAAAGTACGAATTCGTCGGCCCCGGTGAAGAGGACTACATGGGCGAAATCATGAAAATCCTGACCTCCAGCCCGCTGGCTCAAGGCCTGCTGACTAAAAAAGTTGGAGAGCAGGTTGAAGTCGATGTTCCTTCTGGCAAGCTCCGCTTTGAAATCCTGGAAATTGAAGACTGATCTGAACAACGCACTAAACACAAAAAAAGCGACGTGAGCTCAGTTCACGTCGCTTTTTCATTGGGTCAGACTACCTGAGGGGTCCAGTCAGGCAGCGTCAGAAACCCGGGCTTATTTTGCTTGAACCAACACCCGGTTCATCAGGGGAACCGAAGGAGCGAAGGTCTGTACGATGGTGGTCACCAGTTGCTTCAGATAGTAGCTGGAGCTGACACCGTAAACGGTAATTCCTGAATGATCACAGCGGACTTTAATATTTCGAACCTGCTGGTGCGTGCCGGAAACAATCTCTGTTTCCAGTTCTGCTGGCTCCGGACAGGAGTCCCATTTGCTGAACGCCGGTGCTGAAACTTCCTGTTCAACTACAGGGTTCAGGCTCTTTCGGAGACCGTCCAGAATACTTGTTTCTTCTGCAAAGGCACGACGGGGCTTTTGTAAAATCTGCAAAGACATTGCCATTATCCAACTAAAATAAATGAGGGTCGGCTGGGATTCATACTGTTTTTCTACAATGGCGAATCATGTGCCGAAACTGGAACAGTCTTTAAAAAAACTGCTCAACCGGAACGCCCCTGTAATATAAAAAAGCCATATCCAAAGCAACGGTCTATACTTAGTTAAATCAACTTTGAACCCAATCTTAACCCGCTCCACATAGACACTGGTACTTTGGTTAAGATCGGATGTGCAATCTTTGTATGCGTCTGCTGAAAAAGTAGGCCCAGGACTGAGGCAGGCAGATCCGATCGCCTCCCCAAACCGCTTGCTCACAATGACCTGAGGGACGCCACCCATGCTGCAATATCCCGCATGACTTTCTCAGACACATGCCCCGGGACGAGATACTCCCCAGGCTGGCTCTTGCCTTCCCCCGCGATAAACAGATGGTTCAGTCCCGGATAGGAGATCAGTTTGACATCCTTCCGCTCCGAGAGAGCCGCTTTCCAGAGCTCAAAATCAGCCATCGTGACCTGGTAATCCCGCTCTCCCTGCAGGATCAGCAGGGGCTGAGAGAGCGTTCTGGCTGCTTCGGCAGGCTGATAACCGCGCAAATCCAGCCAGTATTTCGCAGGGACTCCCAGAGGTAGTGCTGACGCTGGCTCCGTCTCGCTCAACTCGGAAGAGCGAACCCGCTCCACCTGTTTCTTCAGTTCCGCGAGCTGCTGCTCCTCCTCACTGCTCACCGTCCCATCCAGTCGCACCAGGTAGTTCGTCTGGTCGAGGATCAGCTCCTCCAGCGGTCTGACCGATCCTGCCAGGCTGATCAGTCCGGCGATCTGATCGCTTCCGCGGGCGATCCTCGGGAGCAGGTACCCTCCCAGACTGTGACCGAGTACCACAATCCGCTTCGCATCGATCCGAGGATGCCGGGCGCTCACTTTCACGGCTGCGATCACATCCTCCACCGTCTCTTCCCTGACGGTGATTCTGCTCGCAAGAAAGGCCATCTTCAGACGATGATGGCGAGTTCGCTTTTCGTAACGCAGGACGGCAATTCCGCGTGTGGCGAGCCCTTGCGCCAGATCCCGGAACGGCTTGTTCGGGCCGACCGTCTCATCCCGGTCCTGAGGGCCGGAACCGTGAACCAGGATGACCAGGGGGAAAGGCCCTTTCCCCACCGGCAGTGAGAGTGTGCCGGGCAATGCCCAGAGCCCCTCGCCAATCGTCAGTTGTTCTTCGGTGAATTTACCAGGGTCTACATAGGCGGGACGTTTGTACTCACCCTCGGGCTTGAAAAACAGGCCGCTGATCTGGTTGTTCCTGGAAAAAACGACCCGCGCAGTCAAATCGGTTTTCTGAAACTGACAGCGCACCAGCACGATCTCGTAAGGTTTACGGGTTTCGAGCCGAGTGCTTTTGATTTTCTGAAACGGGCCATACTGCCCAATCATCCCGGACCAGACCGTCTGCAGCTGTCTGGCAGGAAGTGCCCGAGCCATGACAGCGTCAAAATTCCTGACGGCTTCCTCAGCTTCACCATGTTCGAGATGCCCGATCAGTTCCCGGGCACGCTGCAGGCGTTCATCGGCCTGCTCTTCTGCCATGACGGGCAGTGCCAGCAGGAGACAGAAGCACCCAAAGCAGCAGGATTGTTTGAATGAGAGCAACATCGGCAACACCCGTTCAATGAAATACCCCATCAAAGGAAAACGTCCTGCCAGTCTGAATTGTCTCAGGCTGGCAGGTCGCGGTCAAATCAGAGAACGGCAAGGCCGTTATTCCAGATCAAAGTTTCGTGTATTTTCAGAAAGGCTTTACCGATACATCAGCGGCACTGCAACAGTAAAACCAATTACAGAACCGCTACGAGAGAAAATGTGCTCGATTGCCAGCCACGGCACCGCACGGCCCGGCTTCCAGGCAGAACAGCAGCTGGTCTGTCTAAAAGAAATCGAGGGGACTTTTTTCGGCCGAAGCCCTCTCCAGGCGCAAGGAAAGGGCCTTCAGACAATTGTCTGAAGGCCCTTTTCTATGAAAACATAACGATCTGCAGATCGATGAAATTAGGCAAGCAGCCCCTGCAGCAGGTTTTCCCCTGGACCGTGATCATAGCAATCACTGTTATTCCAGAGTGGCAGGCCAGCAGCATAGCGAGCGGCCAGCATCAGAACCTTCTGCTCTGAGCCAGGTTTGGCTTGAGTAGCTTCGTCTGGGTTGATGCCCATTTGACGGTACTCTTCTTCACCAAACAGAGCATCGAAGTTAGGCTCGTAGCCATCTTCCGAAAACTCATCCTGGTATTCACCATCTTCGAAGCTGACCAGTGACTGATCATCTTCAAGTTCGTATGAAAGATTATCTACGTCATTTGAACCCATCAAAAATGCCGACATTCTCTTCTTCTTTCTCCAACAACAATTAATAAGCCCAAGTTCTCAGCCCATACCATATGAGCAGACGAACCCTCTACGTGGAACAAAAAAATCAGTCATCTCTACCAAACCGAGTAATTCAATCGCTCGTAGCGTACGCTTCCATTGCGTTATTTGGGAGATTGAAAGCAACACCCTCCAAGGGTGTGGGAAGTTTTTATCAGGCGGGAAACTCTTCTAAATTTTAGTCGTGAAAAAACATCCCGAAGTTCTTTGGTTGCAGCTAGGCGCCGCAAGAGAGGACACCTAATTGGTATCCCCTGTTTACAGGACAATTCTTGAGTTTTTGTGCTAAAATGTCAACAAGATTTTTGACATTTTTGCAAACTACTCTGAAATCGAATCGCCTGCAGCCCCCGCCTCTCCAGAGATGGCAATTCCTGCCGAATCATAGCTGGTTTTTGACGATTTTTTTTTGATACATCAAAAGCCATGCGTGTTTGCTTCAGCCCCCCGTGAGAGCCCCTCACAGGCCGCTCAGGGACGGCTGATCCCATACCGCTTCAGCTTCCGATCCAGCGTCGAGCGCTCGATACCGAGGATCTGAGCGGAACGGGACTTATTCCAGTTGGTGTTATTCAATACCGAGAGAATATGTTCCTGCTCCACTTCTTCCAGAGAGATCTCACGAAACCCTTTGTGCACCGCGGGCAGCACACACTGCGGATCGCTCTCCATCCCCACGGCAGAGAGTTGAATGTCGTCCGCATCCACCACATCACCTGTACAAAGGATAAAGGCCCGCTCAATCGTATTCTGCAATTCCCGCACGTTGCCCGGCCAGTGATACGACTCCAGCAGGTCTTCCGCCTGGTCGGTGAACCCGCGTATCGGTCGTCCTGTCTTCGTCACAAACCGGTTCAGGAAGTAATTGGCCAGCAGCAGAATATCATCCGCCCGCACGCGCAGCGGATCGACACTGACCTCCACCACATGCAGCCGGAAATATAAATCCTGGCGAAACGTCCCTTTGGCGACCGCTTTCTCCATATCCCGGTTTGTCGCAGCCACAACGCGCACGTCGACGTCGATCGAGGCACTCCCTCCGACCCGCTCGAAGGAATGGCCTTCCAGCACGCGGAGAAACTTCGCCTGCACCGCCAGAGACATCTCCCCGACTTCATCCAGGAACAGCGTCCCCCGGTGCGCCTGTTCGAATTTACCCGGCTTCTGGCTGGTCGCCCCGGTGAAAGCCCCCTTCTCGTGGCCAAACAGCTCGCTCTCCAGCAGCCCCTCACTCAGAGCCGCACAGTTCATGCAGACAAAAGGCTGCTTCTTCCGCTGGCTGTTGAAATGGATGGCCCGCGCCACCAGTTCTTTCCCGACGCCACTCTCCCCACGGATCAGCACACTCGCATCGGTAGGCGCGATACGCAGAATCTGCTCCTTCAACGCCACCATGCTCGGGCTCTGCCCCACCAGTTCACTCTCCAGCTCCAGTTGTTCACGCAGCGCCTGGTTTTCCCCCTCCATCCGCGCCAGACCATCGGACAGCTGCAGCTTTTCGCTCAGATTCTGCAGGGACACCGCCAGCTGATCCGCCAGTGCCAGAGTGAATTCCAGATCATCGGAGTCGAGGGGATTATCGGGGTTGGTGGAATACAGATGAATCAGTCCCGCCACCCCGTGCTTGTTTCTCAAGGGGGCACAGATCACACTCTGCGCGTGAATCTTCCCCAGGCTGTCCCGCGTCGAAAGCTTGCTGTCATCGGCAACATTATGCGCCAGAATCGCGTCGCCTTCATCGAACACCACCTTGGAGAGGTAATCCGAAGGTTTACGATAAGGCAGCTCATCCACCGACTGAAAGGCAATCACCTTCAGATTCTCAGGCTGACGCGGCATACGCTTGCTGGGGTCCAGGTACAGAATCGCTCCGATGTCAGCGCTGGTCCCCTCAAACAGACCATTCAGCACGATCTGTGACAGCTCCTGCTCAGTCTGCGCATTCCCCATCTCCAGGGCCAGGCGATACAGACGTCCCAGCTCCCGGCTGGCACGGTCCCGATCGATCTGAGAAGCGGGCGGAGGCGTGTGAAAGCGGGTATGGCTCTTCCGCTGAACGATTTCCGGGACATTCAGTTCTTCCCAGCTCGACTGCTGCCCGACCCCCAGTGTGGCGCTTTCGAGCTCGGCACTCGAACCGTCTGAGGTCGGTCGCGCAGAAAAGCGCGAGACATCGAAGGTGAAGATTGCCTCACTGTCGCCGATTTCAATCACATCCCCTTCCTGCAGCTCATGATCCTGCGAAATCGCGACTCCCTGCACCAACGTACCGTTACGGCTCCCCAGGTCGCGAATGTACCAGGCACCATCGCTGTAAAAGATCTCGCAATGGTTGCGGCTGCAGACCTCATCATCCAGCACGATCCGGTTGGTCGGTGCGCGACCGATGGTCGTCACCTGACGATCCACGAGCCGATAGACCTTGCCCCGCTCGTCCACTTCCTGCACGATCAGATAAGCCACCGTGGAGGCGGTCTTTGAGTTTTGTTTTTCAGAATTATGCATAGATGATTACGCAGGAAAGGGAACACAGACCCGCGGGCCGTGAACCTGAAGCCTCTAGAAAGAACAGACAGGCATGCGTTTCGCAAACATTGCCGAAACCCGTACGCCTTGTTTACTTACGATAGCCCTATCAAATATTATATTCAATTAACTTGCACCAGAACATAAAATTCGTCAAGCTAATCCTGTGAAATCTCAATAACGTCCTGCCTGTAATGATAGAGAATCTCCCATGAAACCATTACTGCCCTCCCGTGCGTTCTCTCCTGCCCTGAAGCTCACAGCAGCCCTCGCCTTCTGCCTGCTGCTCACCACCGCCCAGGCGGAAAACTGGCCCCGCTTCCGCGGCATCGACGGATCCGGCATCTCCAGCGAAAAAGGATTCCCGCAGAGCTGGACCGAAAAAGACTACGCCTGGCACAAAGAACTTCCCGGACTGGGACACTCCTCCCCATCCATCTGGGGGGACAACCTGTTTGTCACTTCCGCACTGGGGGAGGGCGAAACACGCTACCTCTACTGCCTCGATCCCAAAACCGGGGCTGAGAAATGGAAAGCGGAAACCAAACTCAAAAAGAGCCACAAGCACCGCAAAGGAAGCTGGGCCTCCAGCACCCCCGCCACCGACGGCGAACATGTTTACGTGGAATTTGCCGACGAAGAAACCTACCTGCTGATCTGCTATGATTTGAAAGGCAACAAGATCTGGGAACGCAACCTCGGTTCATTCACCAGTCAGCATGGGCACGGCAGCTCGCCCATGATCTACAAAAACCTGGTCATCGCCACCAACGATCAGCAGGGGCCCAGCTCTGTCACCGCCTTTAACAAACTCACCGGCGAGACCGTCTGGAAAGCAGACCGCGCCGTTCGCAGAACTTCTTATGCCACACCGATTATCATCGATCACCCCAACACCGGGCCGCAGCTGATCTGTGTCAGCGGTGCCACCGGCATCAGCAGCCTCGATCCGGAAACCGGTAAAGTCAACTGGACCACCGGCGAATTCCCGATGCGAACCGTCTCCTCTCCCGTCTACGGGGAAGGGCTGATCTTCGCCACCTGTGGCGGAGGGGGCCGCGGCAAGCTGCTCTATGGCGTCGATCCCACCGGATCTGGCAACATCAAAGAGACTCACATCAAATACGAACGTTCCACCAAGCTGCCTTACGTGCCGACTCCTGTCGTTTACGAGGGGCACCTGTACCTCTGGGGCGATTCCGGCGTTGTCAGCTGTGTCGATCTGACCACTCAGAATAACGTCTGGACCGAGCGTATCGACGGTGGCTACAGCAGCTCACCGGTCTGCATCAACGGCGTCCTGTACTGTATGACTGAAAATGGTGACGTCGCGATGATCGATGCCTCACCCAAGTTCAAATCGTACGAAAAAATCAGCCTCGGCGATCCGAGCCACGCCACGGTTGTTGTCGCCAACGGACAAATGTTCTTCCGGACTTTTAAACACCTCTACTGCCTGAATGCTAAAAAGTAATTCCCGGCAGAGGGATTTACTCGCTGTTTTGAAAAAAACTGATTCATATCCCTGAGAGGTTTTGCTATACTTTGTTATAGATTGACGGTACAACGCGCTTCCGGGTTCCTCAGGAAGCGCGTTCCCATTCCCCATGACAGACTGCCTCCAGACGAGATTACGGGCCATCTCAATTCTGTCAGCAACACGAAATGATATTTTGAAATAAAGGACCGACCATGCCCGCTTGGCCCGGCGGCCCCTGCCCACGCTGTGGGGAGGACATGCCTGCGAACCTCGTACACTGCCAGACCTGTCGTGAGCTGCTGAATGATGACCTCGAGCACGACACCGTCGAGATCCCCGCTTTTCACCCGCTCAAGGAACTGGCCGTCCGCATTGACGCCTTTCCGATCGGCTTCTTCTTCCAGTGCCCCGACTGTCGCCGGGAACTTCGCGTGCATAAAAAGTACCTGGGCAAACAGGTCAGCTGCAATTTCTGCCAGTCATCCCTTCAGCTCCCGCCCGAAACCAGCAAGACAGTCTCACAGGGCTTCTACACCCAATGCCCCCACTGTAAGGAAGAACTGCGGATCGCCACCAAATATCTGGGATCGGTCGCCGCCTGCAAGCACTGCCAGGGACACATTCAGCTTCTGGAAAAGCCCGCGGATCCGGTCGACAGCTAAGCTACTCTGCTGCCTGCTTCGTCTCAGCCGCTTCTGCTGCACTCTGCCAGCTCACATCAGCCTGCGCGGGGCGGGTCTTATACAATTCTCCCTGCTCATTAAACAGCAGCGCGACATTCATGTGCCAGCGATTCCCGTTTTCCCGCTCCCACAGATCGCAGTAATAAATCGAAGGACTGGAAGCGAATTCCCCACTGATGCCGGCCTCAGTCAACTTTCGCACGGCTTCTTCTTTAGGAGTCCCCAGCGGAACAATCGCCAGGATTTCTTTCGACTGCTCTTCAAACACCAGCGGTGCCGGCACGACCTGTCGTAAACCCGTACAGCCGACAGCGATCCAGATAGCCAACAGCCCCAGAGCGCAGCTCATCAGGAAAGATGCTGAACGAAGCGGCTTGCCTTTGAATCGCTTCGGGTGAGTCATACCTGTCCTGCCTCCATGCCGGAAAAATGCTGAAATCGGACCTGCCTTGTTCCGCTCCAGGCCCATTACAGGGGCATACTGTATCAGATCTCGAAATTCCTGCGTATGGCAATTTCAGCTGTCGTCCGGCCCTGGAAACAGACACAGTGCAAACAAAAACAGCCGGACCTGTTATGAAACAGATCCGGCTGTGAATCTCAATGTATCAGTACGTCAGACAGCTTAAGCTGCCAGAGCGGCCTGGGCTGCTTTCACAATCTCATCAAATACCTGAGGCTGAGAAATGGCCAGCTCGCTGAGTGACTTCCGGTTCAGCGTAATACCCGCTTTTGACAGACCATTGATGAACTGGGAGTAGTTCGTACCCCGTTCACGGCAGGCAGCGGTAATACGTGTGATCCACAGTGCGCGGAATTCACGTTTACGAACGCGACGGTCCCGGTAGGCATAAGCACGAGACCGCACGATGGTTTCTTTAACGGTACGCAACAACTTACTGCGGCCGCCATAATTACCACGCGCTTCTTTAAACAGTCTTTTCTTGGCTCGACGGCGAGCTGCACCTTTGGTAACTCTCATTATTACTTTCCAACTGAATTTGAAATCTGGATTCTGTCAGGATTGATCCCCGCCATCGCTGGTCCGGGGAGCACGGCCGATTAAGAGCCGGGACGCAGGGCTTCCACGATGTGCTTGGCTTCTGCACCGGTCACGACGCCATCACCACGCAGACGAATCTTCCGCTTGGGGCTCTTCTTACTCAGAATGTGACCACGAAATGCTTTGCGGTGCTTCGCTTTTCCTGAAGCGGTAATCTTGAAACGCTTCTTCAATCCTTTATGAGTCTTTTGCTTGGGCATCTTTTTTTCAATCTTCGTAAACGACTTCAGAGACAGCCTGAGCCTCTGGTACAACAGAGATTCAAATCGTAAATCCTGAATGACACTATCTATTAAATTCTTTGCTGGACCAGACTTAAATCCAGTCAACAGCCAGAAATACTGTTCGTAAAAACAGAATCTGCAACGGTAGCGCTGTAGATTGATCGGGCAGTATAATCTGCCTCCCGCTCTGTTTTCCACCGAAACGGAAGTAAAAACCAGATTCCCACCGAGAAAAAAATGGAATTCCCGAAAACTCGTGCGTTCTCCCCGACCGGCACTACTATACACCCGAACCCACCCGGGGGAGCCACCACCAGAATCAAGCCTGTGCTGCTTCTGACTGCTTCACGCGTTGCTCGATAATATCTTTCGGAACCGCCAGCATTTTTTCAATGCTGATCGCCTTATGGCCTTTGTAAACTCCGGGATAAGCGGTAAAGACAGGCGCCCCTTCGATCTCAACCGTCAGGCTCTGGGCACTCCCTTTATTGCACATGATCACATCGCCCACCGCCAGGTTCATCACCTCACCCGCGGTCAGCTTGCTGTGATCCAGCTCGACTTTCATCTCAATCTTGGATTTGGAAACACTCGCTTCCAGATTCAGCTGCTGTCGTATGTCAGGCGACTTTTTCTTATAAGCGGACCAGGTATCCGAGGTCAGCTTATTCGACAGTGGCTCAATCGTATTGAAGGGAATACACAGGTTGATAATCCCCCGTGTTTCCCCCATGGTCACTTCGAAGGAGATCAACACGATTACTTCGTTCGGCGGCACGATCTGAACCAGTTGGGGGTTGCTCTCCACCTGCGAAACCCGCAGCCTCCAGTCACACAGGTTGCTCCAGGCCGATTCAATACCTTCGATGGCCAGCCCCGTGATACGTGAAACGAGGCGAATTTCAATTTCGGTGAGTGCCCGATTGGGATACGCTCCATGCGAATGCCCATCTCCCCCCAGCAGGCGGTCGATAATCGGAAAAATGATCGAAGGGCTGATATCCAGGATAATGTGCCCGTCGAGCGTCTCGGACTCGAGCAGGTTGAAACAGGTCGGGTTTTCCAGACTGAATACAAATTCGGAGTAGGTCAACTGGTCCACACTGATCAGCTTGACTTCGATAATCGACCGCAGCATCCCGCTGAGTGCCGCTCCGAATTCCCGACTGAAGCTTTCGTGCAGCGCACGGAACGCCCGCATCTGTTCCTTACTGACACGTTCCGGGCGTTTGAAATCGTAGATACTGATCTGGGAATTGAAGTCAGTATTCCGTGTCGCCGGTCGCCCCCCGCCCCCGGAAGAACTGGCGGCAGGATCCAGCGCCGATAACAGTGATTCTACTTCATTTTGACTGAGTACGTCCGCCATCCCTGGCCTCCCTCTAATTCACATCCCACCCGGTAACAAAGCGCCCCGGCTGAGTCGCAAAATCAACAATCCCCTCTATTCTCTGATCTGCCCTGCTCCATGGGCCACGTATTTATAACTCGTCAATTCATTCAGCCCGCAGGGGCCCCGTGCATGAAATTTGTCTGTGCTGATGCCGATTTCCGCCCCGAGGCCGAACTCGCCACCATCGTTGAAACGCGTGCTGGCATTCACAATCACAGCCGCCGAATCCACTTCAGTTGTGAACTTTTCTGCCGCTGCCAGTTCGGTGGTAATAATCGATTCGGTATGCCCCGAACCATACTGGTGAATGTGCCGGATCGCTTCGTCCATATCCTCCACGACTTTGACCGAGAGGATCTTCGCACCATATTCAGTGCCGTAATCTTCTTCCGTAGCTGCCTTCCCAGTCCCAACCAGTTCCAGCGATCGGGGACAGCACCGCAACTCGACGCCCTCGTCCAGCAGCGCTTGCGCGACTTCCGGCAGCAGCGTCTCAGCCACCTCAGCGTGCACCAGCAGACACTCTGCTGCATTACACACACCGGGACGCTGACATTTACTGTTGACCGTGATGCGTTTTGCCAGCTCCGGATCCGCCGACTTGTCGAGGTAAACGTGACAGATGCCGTCGAAATGCTTGATCACAGGCATCGAGGCATCGCGGGCCACACGTTCAATCAGCCCCTTGCCGCCCCGGGGAATCGTAACATCAATAAATTCGCTCAGCTTGAGGAAATGTCCGACCGCTTCACGATCAGTGGTCTCCACCAGCTGCACCGCCTGCTCAGGCAGCCCCACATCACGGAGCCCTTCCTGCAGCAGTTGATAGAACGCCATGTTGCTGTGAAAGGCCTCTTTTCCGCCTCGTAAAATGACGGCATTGCCACTTTTCACACACAGCGCCGCCGCGTCAATCGTCACGTTCGGACGGGATTCATAGATGAAAAACACCACGCCCAGAGGCACCCGCACCCGGGTAACCAGTAGACCGTTGGGCCGCATGTTACTGTCAATCACTTCGCCGATCGGGTTCGGCAGCGCCATGATCTCTTCCAGCGCTGTCACGATTCCCTCCAACCGCGCTTCGGTCAGCCGCAGCCGGTCAATCGAAGCTTCCGTCAATCCGTATTCGGGAGCCTGTTGGATATCGCGTTCATTTGCTGCCAGTAAATCAGGAGTCCGTTCCCGAATCAGTTCCGTCATCCGGCGGAGCCAGGCATTTTTCTGGTTCCCATTCGCAGAAACCAGTTTGCGCGACGCATCGCGGGCCTGCTGAGCCAGTTGTTCGGTGTATTGCGCCAGGTCTAATTCGGTCATACTACTCATAACATCAATAGATCTAAGCAGGAATTTACCGGCTCCTGCCACCGGGTTTGTTCAAAACAGGTGAGTTGCTTCATCAGTACAGACACTTGGTTTACCCGGTCGGTGCGCTCCTGTATCGCCCACCTCAGTCCAAATGACCGGGTTCCGCATACCGAAGTATCAAGTATCAGCCGAAATGTGTCAACGCGGGATCACTTTTCCTGACGGCAACGATGTCAATTTATGCAATCTGGAGCCTGTACAGGCCGATTTCCAGTCGCGGCCAGGAATCGTTCACGTTCAGAACTGCCAGTCAGAATATAGCTTGGAACGGAATTCGTGCCATTCTGCATTTTTATTCCGGGAACCGCAGCTCTCGACCATTTCCGCCGACCATTGATCCATCGTCCGCAGTCGGTCTGACATGATCCGCACGGTATTGTACACGACTTTATGCGCCCCGCTGACGCCCTGCTTCAGCAACTGATCGAAGTTCTGCCAGGGAATCCGTACGATGGACACATTGGAAATCGCCACCACACTTGCCGAATGAGGTGCCGGCTTGAAAAAAGACATTTCACCAAAAATCGAAAGTGGCCCCAGCTGAGTCAGTGTCTGTTCGTCTCCGTTTGATAACTGCTTACGTACTTCACAGTTACCGCTCTGAATAATCCAGAGATACCGGGTCGAATTTCCTTCATCCAGAATCCGGGCTCCTGCCGGAAAATCCTCTGTTTCAGCGTGAGAGAGCAATTCGTCCATTTCATCCGGCGAAACCGATTGAAACAGGACACAATCATTGATCAGCTGCTCTGTGGAAACCATATATATCACCTCATTTAGCGCCTGGTGTAAAACTTCTATTGTCTATCAATCACAGTCTGAAATCGTCTGTAAACCATGATGTGACAATCAGATACCTCCCATAACAGTCGCTCGGCCTACTCGACCGATGCCCAGTATGTAAGCGGCGATGCGCAGAGATACCTTCTTGTCCTTGGCGATCTTCCAGACAAGTTCAAAGCTGTCATTCATAATACGATCTAACTCGGAGCGAACACGGGATTTTTCCCAGCTAAAATGCTGGCGGTTCTGCACCCATTCGAAGTAACTGACAGTCACTCCACCCGCATTCGCCAGAATATCCGGGACCACCACGATCTCATTCTTCGCAAAAATCTCGTCGGCGTCCGGATCAGTCGGGTTGTTGGCGGCCTCAACAATGCATTTCGCACGAATCTCTTTGGCATTCTCTTTCGTCAACACGCCCCCCAAAGCAGCCGGGATCAAGACCGTCACATTCGAGGTCAGCAGATCCTCATTCGAGATGGCTTCCGTCTCCGGAAAACCTTTAACCGCCTTGGTATCCTTACAGTATTCAATCAGTTTCGGGATGTTGATCCCATCACCACAGTAAATCCCGCCGCTGGCATCGGAAACCGCAACGATCTTCGCCCCGAATTCATCCAGAAAGTGAGCCGTGTAACTTCCCACATTACCGAATCCCTGGATCGCCACCGTCACACCTGACAGATCGATTTTCAGATGATTCAGAGTCTGCCGGGTGATCATCGCCACACCGCGACCGGTGGCCTCTTCCCGCCCATCGGCACCGTGCAGTTCAAGCGGCTTGCCCGTCACACAGGCGGGATTGAACCCACAATACTTTTCATACTGATTCATGATCCAGGCCATCACCTGCGCGTTGGTCCCCATATCGGGAGCCGGAATATCTTTCAGCGGTCCGATCACATCGTAGATCTTGTCGATGAACTTACGGGTCACCCGTTCCAGTTCTCCCTGGGAGAGCTTTGACACATCAACCGAGATGCCCCCCTTCGCGCCTCCGTAGGGAATATTGACCAGCGCGGTCTTCCAGGTCATCAGCGATGCCAGTGCCAGCACTTCATCGGCATCCACCTCTGGGTGAAATCGCAGCCCCCCTTTCATCGGTCCGCGGGAACAGTCGTGCTGGACCCGGTAGCCGATGTAAGTCGCAATTTCTCCGTTGTCACGCTCAATCGGAACTTCCACTTTGACTTCGCGTTCCGGTGTACGCAGCAGTTCCTGCATATTGCGCGACAGCCCCACCTGGCGGGAGGCCTGGTCAAAGTAACGGCATGCAGTCTCGTATGAACTCATGAATCTCTTTCCTCAGTCGATTTCAAATCCGGCCCTGCAGTAACGGAGATCACATCCCTGTAGATCAAAATCCCCTGCTGCTGCAACCGGTCAATTTTTATCCCACCTCATGCCATATGAAGATTTCTTCACATAAGTAAAAGATAGGTCGTATTTTTGCCTAAACCCTTTGAAAAACAAAGAATTTGCCATCCTCTCCCCGGATCAGGTTACCCCCTTCAGCCGGGATCTGTGCCTCTGTACCAGAAAAGCCCTGACCGTCCCTGATGGGACACGAATTCTCATTATTGTTGCTACAGCCCTGATAATCAGTAACGGACAACCTCAGCGTAAAGGCACACCCGCCTGCTGAGGTGACTGCTCTGATGGTGAGGGAACCGGATCAGACCAGATCCCGGGAATCTCCTTCAAAATATAAAGCGCCAGCTCACGGGCATACAATGCATGCCCTTCGCGCGAAAACTGGGGAACGCTTTCCAGAAAATATCGATCCGGATTCTGAATGCTCTGAAACACCGGCGATGTATCACAATAAGGTACGTTCAACTGCTTCGTGTAAGTCTCCAGCAGTTCAAACGGGAACCGGCTCCCGTACTTCACTCCTTCGCGTACTCCCAGGGCGGCCCGTGCGTTCTTGCCGCTCATGGCAGTTTCGGAAACCTGCCACGGTTTAGGGTATGTCGCCAGGATAAAACGTGAATAAGTCCCCTGGGAAACCTGCTGAATGTTCTGGATCGGCTCCAGTGTCTGCCGCACATAGACGGACCAGTCGGGGGGATGATCTTCCAGCCACAAAAATTTACCTTGAGGCGTGTCAATATCCCGATCCAGCCCCGCGGGCTGATTCTGGACCCAGTAATCTCCCAGCCACCGTAACAGAAACCGGTAGACCAGGAAATGGCTTTCCAGTTTCTCAGGGGCACTGATCTCTTCAAACAGGGGATGCATCGAGCAGAGCGGCACCCCGGTATCACTGATCTGGGTGAAGCGTCTCAAGGCATGGTCATTAGCCACATCAGACATGTCAAAGTGAAACAGAATCAGATCCGGTTGCAGCCCCATCAGCGAATGCCTCAGATGCAGATACGACATCAGCGGACTGGCATCGGGAACCCCCGCATTGACCACTTCCACTTTTAACTGCGTCTGTTTCTGCAGCAGGTGTTCCAGTCGCACACAGAAGGTATCCGCGTCTTCCATTTCCGGCGCCAGAACCGTTTCGCCCCCCAGACAGAGGATCCGATACACGCCCGCCGGTTTCGGAATCGCATACTCTTTCCCTCTCAGCCCCATACTGTTGATCGAGAACTGGATCATCTCTTCCGTATCCGGGTGCTTACGGGAGACCTTCTGCAGTGGTCGGATGCGGTGGTAACTCACATCGGAGGGAATCAGAAAACCGTCGGAGTCATAACTGCTCACCGTCTCCTGCTGACGGTATTCCTCAATACGTAACGCGACCTCGCTCCCGACCGCTAACAGGACGAGAGTAATCAGTGCCAGCGTTAAGTGCTTGAGCCAGCGCAGGCGAGAGCGAATCATTTTCAATAGTCAGGAAACCGATGCTAAGATTCTGTGCGGGACGTCCGTGCCCCGCCACGGAATTTCGGCGGATAAACAGGCGGGATTCTAAGATTCCTCGGTAATTACAGCAATATGAGTCTGAAAGCCCCCGCCCAAACGTGAAAACCACTTGACCGTCGCATTGAAAAAACCGGGGCGAAAGCGTAACTTGCATCATTCGCCAGTTCGTCTCAGCGCCTGCTGAACGATCGATCGTATCCCTCTCGATTTGGATCAGAGCCCCCATGAGCCGCCTCAAAAACAAGACACTTAAAGTGAATGATAAAAAGGCATTACAGCTTGTCACCGATCTGATGGCCATCCCCGGAAAAAGTGGGGAAGAAGGTCAGATCGCCGCTGAAATTCAGCGTCGGCTCCTCGCAGCCGGTCTCCCGGAAAAGCAGATCGCCTTCGACAAAGCACATAAGAAAAGCAGTATTGGCGGCGAATGCGGGAACATGATTGTCAAACTCCCCGGCACGGTGAAAGGGCCGCGCCGGCTGCTGATGGCCCATATGGACACAGTTCCCCTCTGTGTCGGAGCCGAACCGGTCAAAAAGGGCAAACTCATCCATTCCAAAAGTCCGCTTACCGCCCTGGGCGCGGATGACCGGGGTGGTTGCAGCGTGATTCTGAACGCCCTGCTCACGATCCTCGAACAGGATCTGCCCCACCCGCCGCTCACCTTCGTCTGGATGGTACAGGAAGAAATCGGCCTGGTCGGCGTGCGCCATCTGGCGACCAGCAAGCTGGGCAAACCAGCCATGTGCTTCAACTGGGACGGCAAACTCTCCGACATGGTCTGCATCGGTGCCACCGGAGATTCTGGGATGCTGATTCATATCAGTGGAGTTGCCAGCCACGCCGGCGCCCACCCGGAACTCGGCGTCAGCGCTGCCGTCATCGCCGGCAAAGCCATCGACGATCTCGCCAGCAACGGCTGGCACGGTCTGGTTGTCAAAGGCAAAGATGCCGGCTCCAGCAACATCGGCGTCCTCTCCGGCGGCGCTGCCACCAACGTCGTGATGCCTGAACTGACCATCAAGGCAGAAGCCCGCAGCCATAATCCCCGCTTTCGGGAACGCATCCTCAATGAATTCAAAAAGGCCTTCGAAAAAGCAGCCCGCACCGTAAAAAACAGTGCCGGCAAGCGAGGCAAAGTTTCTTTTGAGTCCTATCTGAAATATGATTCCTTCCGGCTGTCACAAGACGAACCCGCCGTCCAGACCGCCAGCCAGGCCATCCAGAAACTGGGAGGAACGCCCGAACTGACCATCGGCAACGGCGGGCTGGACGCCAACTGGATGACCGCTCACGGCTTCCCCACCGTCACACTGGGCTGCGGTCAACAGGATATTCACACCACCAGCGAAACTCTGATGATTGATGAATATCTCAAAGCCTGTCAGATCGGCCTGACTCTGGCAACAGCCACCGAATCAGATGCTTAACAACACAGCAACAACGGACAAAGATCGGAATGGAATGAGTCACCCCTCGTCCTTTAAAGAAATGTGGAGCACCCTGCAGGATCTGGTCAACCAGCGTCTCACAGCAGCCCTCGATCCCTCGACAGACTGCCCGCCGATTCTCAAAGAGGCAATGTCTTACAGCCTCTCCGCGGGGGGAAAGCGGCTCCGCCCGATCCTGGTTCTGCTCAGCAGCGAAGCCTGTGGCGGAATTCTGGAATCAGCGCTCCCTGCCGCCTGCGCCATTGAAATGGTGCACACCTATTCCCTAATCCATGACGACCTGCCCGCCATGGATGACGATGCCCTCCGCCGCGGCATGCCCACCAGCCACATCAAATTTGGTGAAGCCAATGCGATTCTCGCCGGAGATGCCTTGCTCACCAGAGCATTTGAATTACTGGCAAAAGAAATTGAAGTAAAGTCTATCGCAGCTGAATGTTGTGTCGATCTCGCTAATGCCGCTGGCGCCGTCGGTATGGTGGGAGGCCAGGTTGCTGACCTCGAATCCGAACATCTGACAGAAGCCACTCTTGAGCAACTGGAAGCCATCCACCGCCGCAAAACAGGTCGTTTGATCTGCAGCGCCCTGACAATGGGTGCACGTATTGGGGGGTCAAATCCTGACATGCTGCGAAATCTGGAAAAATACGGCATTTGCATAGGGTTGGCATTTCAGATAACGGATGACCTGCTTGATTTAACCGGCGATGAAGAAAAAATGGGAAAAGGCGTGCGAAAAGACGCTGAACACGGTAAATTAACCTACCCCTCGCTGATTGGCGTTGAAGAAAGTCGCCAACGCGCACAAAATTTAATTGAAGAAGCGTGCCTCTCGATCGCCCCACTTGGGAGCCACGGCCAACGATTGGAAGAACTGGCCCACTTTATATTAGAACGAGATCACTGATGAAAATCGAAATTCTTCCCCGGATCGAGTCCCCAGTGGATTTGAGAACGCTCTCCGGGACTGAACTCGAAACACTGGCAGACGAAATACGTGAGGTTTTGTGTACCGTTGTGGAAGATCGGTCGGCCCACTTTGCCAGTAACCTGGGAGTCGTCGAACTCTGTATTGCCCTGCACCTCGCTTACGATTTCCGTAAGGACCGTCTCATCTGGGACACCGGGCACCAGATCTACCCCCACAAACTGATCACCGGTCGCTATGCTGAGATCTCCACCATCCGCCGCAAGGGAGGCCTGATGGGCTACCCGAACCCGGAGGAGAGTGAATACGACCTTTTCATGACCGGGCATGCAGGCGCCAGCGTCTCGACCGTCATGGGGCTCAAAGCAGGCGACGATCTGGCCGGCGAAACCGATCGCAAATCCGTCGCGGTGATTGGCGATGGGGCGCTCCCCTCTGGTGTGGTCTTCGAAGCGATGAACAACGCCGCCGGCCTGAACCAGGACGTACTGGTTATCCTCAACGACAACAAAATGGGAATCTGCCCCCGTGTCGGCGGACTTGCCAAATACCTCGATAAAGCGCGCGTGGCCCCCTTCTATAACGGCCTGAAACGCGATGTCTCCTGGCTGCTCAATAAGCTCCCGGTCGTTGGCGAATCAATGGAAAGCACGCTGGGCAGCTTCAAAGAAGCGGTCAAAGGCTTCCTGCATGGCGGTATGCTGTTTGAAGAAATGGGCTTCCGCTATATCGGTCCTGTCGACGGCCACGATATTGAATCGCTGTCGGGCTACCTGCAGATGATCAAGAACATCAAAGGCCCCGTCCTGCTGCATGTGCTCACCGAAAAAGGACACGGTTTCGAGCCGGCGACCAACGATCCGGTCTCATTCCACGCCCCGGCCCCCTTCCAGCGGAACGAAGAAAACGAGATCGTTCCCATCGAAAAGCCGGGAGCGGTCAAATCCAAAGCCTATACCGACGTGGTCAGTAATTCGATCTTCCAGGCGATGACGGACGACGAGCGCGTCGTGGTCCTCACCGCGGCCATGTGTGCGGGCAATAAACTGGGCAAAATCCGCGATGGCTTCCCCGATCGCTTCTTCGATACCGGTATCTGTGAAGCCCACGCTGTCGCTTTCGCAGGCGGCATGGCAAAAGCCGGCCTGCGACCGATCGTCGACATCTACAGCACCTTCCTGCAGCGGAGCTTCGACCATATTTTCCAGGAAGTCGCCCTGCAGAACCTGCCTGTCACCTTCTGTCTGGACCGGGCCGGGATCGCCGGCGAAGACGGACCGACCCACCACGGCGCCTTCGACAACACCTACCTCCGCTGCTTCCCCAATATCGTGATGATGTCGCCCGGGGATGCCCAGGACGTAGAGAAAATGCTGGAATTCTCCCTCAAATACGAGGGACCGACGGCCATTCGCTATCCCAAAGCAGCCGCCGATGCGGTCGAACGTCAGGTCGCTCCTGTGGAACTGGGCAAATCGGAAGTCTATGTCTGGGGCAAAGATGGCATGCTGGTCGCCTTCGGTTCCCTGTTCACCGACTGTGTGCAGGCGGCAGAACAGTTGCGGGAAGAAGGGCTCGACGTCGGCGTGATCAACGCCCGCTTCGCCAAACCCCTCGACACCGAGGTCATCCACCAGGCCCTGCAGGAATCGGGGTTTGTGATTACCGTTGAAGAAGGTACACTCTGTGGCGGTTTTGGATCCGCTGTGCTGGAATCGGCCAACGAGGCCGGCCTCAACACGCAACATCTCAGACGACTGGGAATTCCCGATCGCTTTATCGAACATGGTATTCGTAAGGAATTACTGGCTGACCTGGGACTGGATGTGGCTGGGATCACCGCCGCAGCCCGTGAAATGGCACAGCAGTCCAGATTACTCATCAACGAATAACGTCGGCTTTCCTTCTCCAATCAGTACGGACGCTTGATTTACGGAGTCCTCCGCATGTCTTCATCGAATGCAGCCCTGACCTTACCTCTCGTGAAATGTTTCAGTCTGGCGCTGGCCGGCCTGCTGTTCCTGGTATCAGCAGTTTCCGCAGAAACGTATCAGTTCCAGGAACCGACTCAGGATTCACGCACGTTTAAAGTCAACTCCACGATCAAGGTCAAAGGCCAGCTGGAGACTGCCGTCAACGCGGCCAAGGCCCGCTCGCTGGAACTGGATGTCGATGGGAAACTCGAATACCTCGAACACCGCCTCCCGGGAACCGGTCGCGATGCAGAAGCCTTCCGTTCCGTCCGTTATTACGAAACAGCCACCGCAACCATCGACGTCCAGGGACAGAAAACCTTCGCCCGCGGCAGCGACCGGCATCGCCTGATTGTCGCCGAAGGACAGACCGAAGGACTCTCGCTGCATTCCCCCAAGAGCAACCTGCTCCCCTCGGAAGTGGAACTGCTCAACTCACCGGGAGACAGCCTGCCCGTGCTGGCCCTGCTGCCCCAGTCTGAAGTGGAAGTGGGTGAAGCCTGGACCCCCGATCGCTGGGTCCTGCAGTCGCTCACCGGACTCGAAGCGGTTTTGAAATCAGAACTCACCTGCCAGCTCGACTCGGTGGAAGACGATCTGGCCACGATCACCTTCAAAGGTAAAATCGATGGTGCCACCGTCGGTGCCCAGACAGAAATCACCGTCAAAGGCAAATTTCAATTCCGCACCGACCAGAATTTCATCAGCCATCTGGAAATGGAGCAGACGGAAAAACGCTCCGTGGGTTCTGTCAGCCCCGGCATGAAAGTCACCGCCACCGTCAACTGGGAGCGCAGCCTGGCAGCCGACGCCGGTCCGCTCACCGAGGAAGTCATCGCTTCGATTCCCCTCGAAACCAAACCCGAATCCAAATACCTGAGCTTTGAAACGCCCTGGAATGTACGACTCCTGCTGCCCCGCGACTGGTATGTCTTCCATCAGACCGGCCAGGTCGCCGTCCTGCGTCTGCTCGATAAAGGCAGCCTGATCGCCCAGGCCAATATTTCGAAGATTCCGTCCGTGAAAGCGGGGGAGCATACGTCTGAAGAACAGTTTCACCAGGACATCCGCACGTCACTGGGTGACAAGCTGATCAAAATTCTGAAAGCGGAAAATCTCGCCACAGACGATGGACGCTATATCCACCGGGTCACGGTCGCCGGCAAAGCGAATAATGTTCCAGTCCACTGGATCTACTACCTCTGCGCCGATCCATCGGGTCGCCAGATCTCGTTCGTCTTCACTGTTGATGAAAAACTGCTGGAAGAGCTCAAAGATCGAGATGCCGATCTGGTCCTGAGCCTGGAGTTCCTCGATCCCCAGGCAGCGCCCCGGCAGGCTGGCCCGGCTGAAGAAGACAGCGAACGCAAATAATCGTTGCTGACTTTGGATCGTTTTTTCTCCCACCGGACAGCGCCCCTCGACTGAGAATCGCTACAACCCCTGCAACCCACCCCTCGGATTTCGGATCGGGTAAGATTTGTGGGCCACATCCCTCCATTCTGCGCGGTAAGTTTCAGTTGCTAGACGGTAGACCACTCCGGTTTACGGCGCACTGAAATAAAACATCTCTACGCCACATAAACTCTGTTTTCCTTCCAGACCGAGAAGCGAAGCATGACCGCCATTCTGTTAACCAATCTGTTCTCGCTTTCATCAGACATCCTGATCTGCTTCGGTGTCGGACTACTGCTCGCCGTCAGCCTGGGATTTGTCGCAGGTTATCTGCTGGGTAAAGGGAGCTCCGCACGGGACTTCCGCCGCGCGAAACAACATCTTCAGAACTGTTACGAGCATGTGCAAAAGTCACTGGAGACCGCATATGAAGCCTGTGCTCTGCTGGAGAAGTATCCGGGAACGATCCTGACCCGGGAACAGTCGACTCAACTGAATCAGAAACGTTCAAAGCTGCTCGACCTGATCGGCCGGCTCGTCGAACGCAAAGCCCCCGATCCCGCTGCTGAGGCCGTACCTCAGAAAACAGAAAAGAAAAAACTGCAACCGTTTCCCGAATTGCAATGGGCTTTGCAGCCGGAACAGTCACACATCAAACTGCCGGACGCTTCCGCGTTTGAAGCCAATCTGGAGATGATGCTGCTCGCCGGTTCGGAAACCGAATTGAACAGCGGACTGTTACTCGTCCAGATGAATCAGTGCGAACAGTTGAAAGAGCGGTTTGGCATCATGGCACCAGCCAAATTCATGAAGACGCTTTCCCGCCTGGTATTGCATAAAATCCGTGACGAAGACGTCGTCTGTGTCTGGAAATCCGATACGCTGGCGGTCCTCTTTCCGGGGCTCACCATCACGGAGGGGCAGGCCTGTGCCGAACTCGTCCGCGATGCCATCCGCCATCATCACTTCCGCCTGGAAACCAGCAGCCCGGAAGTGGTCGTCACCGCCAGCCTGGCTTACATCACCTGTGTGCCCGGCGATTCGGCAGAACTGGTCCTCGAACGGGGCGCACACGCCCTGACCCAGTCTCAGAAACGGGGACGGAACCAGTTGATCATCCAGGACAGCCACTCCTACGAACACAAACGGGCTGTCTGAGCAGGCACCTCTGACAACATACTGGAGCCGCCCCCTTTTATTCCGAAGCTGCTTCTGGCGTGCGATCCATCTGACTGATCCACTGACGAATCAGTTCGACCGCTTCCTGATGCACAATGCGATTGCCGATGTTCGGCATCCGCGCCGCCAGATCGTTCGATTGCAGGCGATGCATCAGAATGGATTTCTCCGGCGCTCCGGGCACAATGTCATAGCTGCGCCCGCCGGAACCCCGTCCCGCAGCGACGGGTGTTTTCCAAACCCCGATCTTCGCCGGATCCTGTTGCAGATACCGCAGATCGAGTCCCGTCGTCCGCGCATTCCCCCCGGGACTGTGACAGTGACCGCAATTGACCGACAGGTAAGCCCGTACCCGCTCGCTGACGCTGCCCGAATGCGGATCATCAAATGCAGGCAGCTTCTGGACGGAACCCATCTCAGGAGCCTCGCTGAGCAGATCCTTCCGTTTCAGGTACGCCAGTTGATTTTCAGCCCCGTGAGCATAGTCAAACATCCGGTTCAGATTCGCAGCCGTCGGGCCAATCGGCACGTACTTGTCATGATGACTGTGACAGCTGAGGCACTGATTCGCATTGGGCACCAGGTGTCGGGTGGATCGGCGTTGACCATCGGTATGAATCCAGTCGACCTCGATTTCACCCCCTCCCAGGCTCAGCTCAGCATCCGTCTGCTGCTCATTCCAGATATAGGAGTAACCATACCAGCCGGACGGTTTCAGAAACTCGACCCGGGTCTCAAGCAATCGCTCTCCCGCTTCCGGGTCACGCATATCCTTCGGATACGCAAACGTCTTGATCAGCATCGTCCCCTCAGGAAACTCCAGCACGCCCGATTCTTTGAAACGAACCTGCTTCCCTTTCGGCAGACGTACGAAACGATGTTTGGATGTGTAATCGGTAAACAGCGTCGTGATTAAATCATAAGGAATCACATCGCTGGCCGGCTGCTGTGAAACGCCGTTTCCCTGAAACAGTTTCAACTCGGACAGCTTTCGCGGGGCATCGTAATACACATTCAAAGTTGTATTTCGAGAGGGTTCAGGAGCTCCATGCGGCTTCAGCGCGACCGGTTTGAGTGCCACTCCGGTCCCTCTATAAGGTGTCACATCCGCACTGGGACGGTATTTTCCCGCAGCAATGTTCTCCGGCGTCAGGTTGCTGAAATCAATATTCAAAAACCCGACTTCACCGTTGTTCGCCAGCGTCAGGCTCTGCCCGTCCGCTTTCCGGGGTGCGGTCACACCGTCATACACAATCGCAGGCAGCGGCGTCCCCACAATTGATTTCAATAACAGGCCCAGTTCGCCGTCCGGATCGGTGCCTCCCCCTTTGATCATGTTATCGTGAATGTAAACCTGCTCTGGATAAGGATCATAATGCTGGTCTTTCAGCTTCTTGCCGTAAATCAGAAAACTGACGACAGACACACTGAACGAGCGATTGTCCTCGATTCGGTTCTCGAACACTTCGACCTCATCGGTCGCCATGATCAGCACTCCCGAACCGGCGGGTACGGAGGCGACCATATTCCCCTTGGGGGCAAAGTTCGCCAGATTGTTTTTGAATATCTGATTCCTAAAGACCCGCACGTGCCGCCCGTTCTTCTGAGGCAGTCCCGGCAGATCGAATACCAGCAGTCCACCGGTGTTATTCGTCACCTCGTTATCATACACGTCGGCATTGATCGTATTCTCAATCTCGATCCCCGCCACATTCGCTTCGGCCCGGCTGTTACGCACGACAACGTCCGTCGACTGTCCCACATAGATCCCCGCATCCGCGGCACCGATGGCAATACAGTCTTCGATCAGCACGTTTTTGCACTGCACCGGGTAGAGCCCATAGGCACCGTTGGTCGTTTTAGGACCGCCCGTCCACTCGGTTCGGACTCCACGAAACGTCACATTCTCAGCCCCCAGCACCTTGATCGCGTTGTGACTCGTGTCCTCGACCGCAAAATTTTCCAGTACCAGGTTATCGCCGCTGGCCAACAGGCCAAAGCTGCCGTCACGCTGTTTTTTGAAGGAGAGAATCGTCTTGTCCTGGCCGGCTCCACGAATCGTGACGTTATCTGTCACCAGATTCAGCCCCGAGTGCAGATGATAGGTTCCCGCTTTCAATTCCAGCACATCACCGGGTACCGCTTCGATCAGCCGCGACTGGAATTCAAACTGGAAGTCCGGTCCGGGAGCAAAAGTGTATGTAGCCGGTTTGAGTTGTCGCGCCCCAGCAGCCACAGCCGAGGTGCAAGTGGCAGTCATCACGATTTCGCTCAACAGGAACAGTACGGTCACAGCGAACACTCTGTTGACCCGGAATGACAAAACATGCATGGCAGGAAATCCGTATTGAAATGAAAGTAGAAAATTAAGGCTTCACCACAGACAGTCCGACCCGCATGAGACCGCCCATAGAAGGTTGTGTATACAAATCCAGCAGGCGCCAGCCCACCGCCTCCGAATGCGGATGCGAGGGAAACCAGACCGGATAAGGAATCAGCGTCAGAGGCCCGCAGAGAACGGTCTTTTCCACGTCTGACAGAAAATACGTGTTGTGCACATTTCCGATCCCGCTGACAACATCCCGTAAATCTCCCCCGGGAGCCCCTCCCCAGGGGGTCGTCATGAAGGCGTAGTTCAACGCCGGCCAGTGGTTGACGGCCACCGCCCCATAATTCAATCGGGCGATTGCCTGCTCCAGCTGATTCGCCTGCTGCTTGCGAAATTCATTCGGCACTGTGATCGTGGCACACAGCGTCCCCCACACATCCTGATTCACAAACGTGACTGCCCGTTCCAGAAATTCGGTTGGGGAATCGGCCCCAAGTGCAGTTTCTGCACAGACACAGACGAAAGATTCTTCCTGAAACAGATGGGGAGTCTCGCGGGGATCGGCATTTCGAATCAGCTTCCAGGGCAGATAATTTTCATCAGAGGGAGTCTCCCCGGCAAAGCGTTCCCAGCGGGCAGCTGCCCCCGGGTAATAGGCATACCGCGGCGGAATTTCCGACAGGCGTTGTTCAATCAATGCCAGAAAATGATCGCGTTGTTTCCAGTTGGCAGCAGTGACAATCAATTTCGTCGCCAGGCAGTTGAAGGAAGCATTATTCACAATCGAAGCGACTACGTTCTCAGCCTGAAACCGCAGTTGCTTTTCCGAATAGTTGCCAGGCACCACAATCCAGGGAGAGATATTCCCCAGTTCGCTGGTAATCGGCACCTGCAGGCAAGGCTGATTCTGCTCCTTCCGCCTGCTCCGCTCCTCAGCAGTATTTCCCCAGACGATCGCATCGTGGGTCTGAGTCGAACCGGTAATATGAATGCGTTCGACAGCAGGATGCTCTACCAGCGCCGCCCCGATCCTGCCGTCTCCACAAACAATCCGTAGCAGCCCTGCCGAAATCAGTGGCTGAAAGGCCTGCTCGAATACCGGCTGCAGGTACTCATTCACCGGATTCATTTTCAACAGAACCCGTTCCCCATCCTGCAGGATTTTGGTCAGCACGTCGGTCGCAGGAATCGCAGAAACATTCCCGGCCCCCAGCACGAGGGTCAAGGGCAGCGCAGATCCGTCTACAGCAGACTTCTCTAACACAGACAGATCGAACAGTCCCCCGTCCGGATCCGCCTGCTTGAGCCACGCCTCCGCTTTCAGACCGAAAAAGACCAGCGAATCAAACATGCCCGAAGCGGGAAAGACGGGAACCCGCCTGTGACCTGTCCCTGAAAGAACCGGTCTCCCGGAAAGTGGTGGCTGCCCCGTCTGTTCGATCGACTTCAGGCTGAGCAGCAGCACCTGCAGAAAACGAGCCACCGAAACCGGCCCGGCCAGCACCTCTTCCGCGCGGACCGTGCTCCCTTCCGGAATCCGTTTGGCCTGGCAGGATAGTTCAACCCACTCCCGCGCCGCAGCGGAAAGAGACTGCAGACATTCCCGGGTTAACCGCATCCGCTCCTGAATCGAGAGCCGAATGGTCGGAGCGGCTGCCGTCAATTCAGTCAGCGCCTGCGTAACTGCAGGCGCGCTGACATCAGAAACGTAAGGCTGTTGCTGAATCATATTCTCCCTGACAGAGCGCTGGATCTCAGTGTCGCATACAACTTCGACAGACGGCTACAGGAACCTTACGGAGTCTCGACCACTTCGCTTCCATGAGTAGTGGAGAGTGCCTGATAGGTTCCCAGGTCGACATTCTCGCTGATGAAATGCACGGAGCCGTCCGCATAGAGAAAATGACAACCGCCGATATGCTGACTGCGGAAATTACTGGTCGCGTCTGCGCCGCTCAGTGAGCAGGTGGAATAGTTCCCCAGGTCAATCAGTGTTTCGGTTGTGTAGGTCTTGTTGATCCGATCAGCCGTACTGCCAAAGATACTCGCCCGGGGACCCAGTACAGATTTAAAATCAGTGTTCGGCGGCTGTGCCACGATCCAGGCCTGCGAGGCTTCCACTTTAGTTGAAGGAGCCGTGTTACAGCCCTGACCTTCACACAGGATAAACTGAGGACCGGTCCCCGCTTCCCCCATTGCGATGGTATTGCTCGAACCGTCCAGGATATCCCGCATCTTGGCGCCACGGTTCAGATCAAACATGCCCTTCACATTACTGGGATGACTACTGGTATTACACCAGCCGATATTCGATCCGCGACACAGAGCATAGGTGGTAATCCCGAAGGTACTTCCCACGGGCAGACTGAGTGCCCCCAGGGCGGAGTCTGAAATCGGATTCGGCCCGACATTCGAGGGACAGACAAAGGTCGGCACTACGGTACGGGCTGCTGCTGCAGACTGATTTTCCCAAGCCTTGGTCTGATTATAGAGATTCGAGAGGTTCGTCTGATCAAAATACGGCAGCATCATCACGATCCCGTTCGAGATGAAATTCCCACCGCCCGAAGAAGTATTGAAATTCACGCTTGTCCCCAAAGGAAACGTGCTGTGCGCTTCATGGTAGTTATGCATTGCCAGGCCGAACTGTTTCACGTTGTTCTTGCACTGCGTTCGACGAGCCGCTTCCCGGGCCTGCTGCACCGCCGGGAGCAACAGAGCAATCAGAATCGCAATGATGGCGATTACGACCAGCAACTCGATGAGGGTGAATCCTCGCTTCAGAGGTTGACGACATACCATAGCGTTACTCCTCGTAGTTCCGTAAAAGTATGAAATGTGCCTGAAAAATTATCGAACACCGATTTTCAAAACCGGTTCTGGTAATTCCATGTCACTCAGACGGGAAGAGAGGATGCGATTTGCTTTCGGGTCGCAGTATTCAACCAGACCGCAGACAAACAGCGAAACTCGCTTTCCAGACATTCTTTTAAAACAGAATTGAAGTATTAAATGCAGCTGGTTTCCGTTACTGGAAACCACCACGGATTTCAGCCATCGAGAGTGATACAGATTCGTATCAAATTAAGGACGTGTCATGGTCTAAAGTGAATAACCTCCCGTTCAGTAAATATATGAACGGAATTCAAACAATTTTTTGTCTTGAAAAGATTGGATAACCGGTAACGTTACCGTTACAATACGTATGCTACAGACTCTGATTTATGATTTCAACAAAAAACTGGCGAAAAAGATCAATCAGAATCAGTAAACAATTCGTTCCCCCGTTTTGGGAATCTTCACAGCAGCAGGCGCACCAGCTATACTCTCGTAGCCCGTCAGGAATGGAGCGAAGATGTCATCGACCGATACGCCTAAAAAAGAAGTCACCTCTCAGGAAGCCATTCTCAAAGCGGCAATTGAGGAGTTCGCGGAACGGGGCGTGGATGGAGCCCGGATCGAAGCAGTGGCCCGCGAGGCCAATTTCAACAAATCGCTGATCTATCGCTATTTCAACGATAAACGGGGCCTGTTCGAGGCGGCACTGCAAAACAAACTCCAGGAGCGGAGTGACACGGTCGAAAAGATCCCGGTCAACATCAGCGAAATTCTACAATATTACTTCGAGGAAAACCTCCGCGATCAGAATTACGTTCGCGTGCTGCTCAACGAAGCACAGCAGAACAACGGCGCTCCGATCATCGACGAGCCCTGGCGACGGGAGTATTACCAGAACCACATTAATCGACTCAAAAAGTCACAGGAAGAGGGCATCATTTCCGATGATTTTGATCCCGTCTGCCTGATGCTGATCTGTACTGCCCTGGTCTTTTTCCCTGCCACGCTGCCCCAGTTGGCGCAACTGATTTCAGGGCACCCGGTCGATTCCGAGGAATTCCAGGCCCAATGGAAGGACTGTATCTCGCTGTTGGGACAGTTGCTGCAGCCGGGGAAGTAAACCCGGCACCATCAGCACAACAATCTGATACTAAACAACTTACAGCATCCACACTGCCGCAGGTTCATGGACGCTGGTTGACGGAATCAAAGTGAACCTGATCGTGAGTGGGAGGACATTTCCTTTCAGCAAAGATTCCGCCCAGGTTTGACCAACAAATCTGCCGCGGGACACGTATTAATTTCCACTGGCTTGCTGGTTCACTGGAATTTCCTGTCCGAGAGGGATGTTTCAATAAACCAGCCTCTGTCATGCAGATTCGGAAGTGCCTCACATGAAAATGTCACCTTGTCCTGTTTTCAGAGATCCTATAATATCAAATGGCTTACATAAGTGAATTCCCGGTGTCATGTCGGCTTCACTGATGCTTTCTCTTTCACATGAAATTCAGATAACGGACGAAACTTATGAAGTTAAATCCTCCCTCAAAAGCAGCCGCTGCTCTCAGCCTCTGCATGGTACTCCTGCTGGGAACGGCAATCTTTGCTCAGCAGGCCGCTGTCGCTGACTCCTCGAATGACTCTGTCACTGCCAAACGCGTCTGTGCCATGGTCAGTCGTTTCCATATCAGCGGCAAACCGATCAATGACGAAATCTCACAAAAGCTGATGAAGCGCTTCATTAAGCAGCTCGATCCGCAAAAACTTTACTTCTATCAATCTGATATCGAACACTTCGAAGCGGACAAGACACAGCTGGATGACAAACTGGCGGTCGGCGATGTCAGCTTTGCCTATGATGCATTTAACCTGTATCTGCAGCGTCTCCAGGAACGCATGGACTACGCTCAGCAGCTCGTTGATGTCGATCACGACTTCACCGTGGATGAATCGATCGTCGTCGATGCCAAGGATCTCGATTTCGCCAAAGATCAGAACGAGATGAACGAGCGTTGGAGAAAACGGGTCAAGTACGATCTGCTCAACCTGATTCTGGAAGACACCGAACTCGCCAAAGCACGCGAGCAGTTACACAAACGTTATCGCAACAACCTCCGTACCATGTCTCAGACCGAAAAACCTGAGAAACTCGAAATGTACCTCAGTGCCCTGACTCACTGTTTCGATCCTCACTCCAGCTACATGTCTCCCCAGACACTGGAAGACTTCCGGATCAGCATGGAACTCAGCCTCGATGGGATCGGTGCGGCACTTCGTTCGGAAGATGGCTACACCGTCGTTGCCGAAATCGTCCCCGGTGGTGCTGCTGATGCAGACGGTCGCCTCAAAGCAGGCGATAAAATCGTCGGCGTGGCCCAGGAAGACGGCGAGTTTGTAGACGTGGTCGAAATGAAACTCAGCAAAGTCGTACGTTACATCCGCGGCAAGCGGGGGACCATCGTCCAGCTGCGTGTCAAGAAAGAGAAAAACAATGCGATCGAAGTTTATAAGCTGACCCGTAAAAAGATCGAACTCAGCACTTCGGAAGTCAAAGGTAAGATCATTGAAACCGGAGAACGGCTCCCCGGTCAGACCGGACGCATCGGTGTGATCAGCATTCCTTCGTTCTACCGTGATTTCCGCGGCGCACAGCGGGGTGATGAAAACTTCAAGAGTACGGCCCGCGATGTCCGCAAGGTCCTCTACGACTTCCGCGATCAGGGTGGCGTTGACGGGATCATCATTGACCTGCGATTCAACGGTGGTGGTGCTCTCAGCGAAGCCATCGAAGTCTCCGGCCTGTTTGTCGACGAAGGACCTGTCGTGCAGGTGAAGCAGATGGACGGCGAACGCAAAATCCACAGCGATGTCGAACCGGGCGCTGTTTACACCGGTCCGCTGGTTGTGGTCTGTAACCGCCTCTCCGCTTCTGCTTCCGAGATCTTTGCCGGCGTCATTAAAGACTACAAACGTGGCCTCATCATCGGTGATACCACGACACACGGTAAAGGGACCGTCCAGAACGTGATGCCGGTTTCCAACCAGATGTTCAGCTTCCTCAAAGGCCAGGATCTGGGCGCCCTGAAACTGACCATTAACCAGTTCTACCGCGTCAACGGAGACAGTACTCAGAACCGGGGCGTCCGCTCCGATATCGTACTCCCGTCTCTGATCGACAACATGGACCTGGGAGAATCCTTCCTGGATGATGCCATGGAGTTTGACAAAACCGAAGTCGCTCCTCACGAGTCACTCGGGATGGTCAGTCCGAAAATCCTGGATCAGTTGAAGCAGGCCAGCACAAAACGTGTTGTCGCTGACAAGGACTTCAAAGAAACCCAGGAAGAAATCGACAAGTACCTGAAAAAGAAAAATCAGAAAACAATCTCTCTGGTCGAAGCCACACGACGTAAAGAAATGTCGAACGACAAAGACAAAGAAGAGAAAGAGAAGAAGAAAAAGGAAGAAGAAGAGAAGAAGGACAGTGCAGCCGACAAGGATATCTTCAAAAAGGATTTCTACAACGATGAAATCCTGAATATCACGGTCGACTACATGAACGTGCTCAAGAATATGAACACCGTCCAACGTTAAAATCCCTGGAACTGATTTCCCCTCCACTGCTCCGATCCCTGTTCAGGGGTCGGAGCTTTTTTCATTCGCTGTCCGGTACCCTCAGGTTTTCTGATGCAGAACCCCTCTTCCCTGCCACACTACGATCGACTACAGACTTACCAGTGGAACTACGACCACGCCCCCGATCCGGTTGAACTCGAGATCCCGGATGTTCCGGGAGACTGGGCTTTCTGTGGGCTACCGGTCCCCTCTCCGCTCGGTATCCCTGCCGGCCCCCTGCTCAACGGCAAATGGGTCCGGTATTACGCCAGCCTGGGCTTCGATGTGTTAACCTACAAAACGGTCCGCTCCACAGCACGGGAATGCTACCCGCTACCCAATCTGCAACCAGTGACTGTCTCCTCCATGACAGGACGGGAATCACAGGTCACGCTCACCGACCAGATGCAGGGCAGTTGGGCCGTCTCATTCGGTATGCCTTCTGCAGCCCCCGAAACCTGGCGCGAGGATATCGCACAAACGCGTCGCCTGTTGCCCGCGGAGAAAATTCTGTCGGTCTCCGTGGTGGGCAGCCTGCAGCCTGGCTGGTCTCTGGATGACCTCGCCAATGATTATGCCCTCTGCGCCCGCTGGGCCCTGGAAAGCGGAGCCGACTGTATCGAAACCAATTTTTCCTGTCCCAATGTCTGCACCCGCGACGGCCAGCTCTATCAGCAGCCCGAAGCCGCAGCCCTGGTCGCCAGCCGGGTCCGGGCTGCCATCGGCGAGACTCCCTACCTGATCAAAATCGGACATCTGACTCAAGAAAACGTAGCCCGCACTTTTCTGGAAGCAGTGACACCGTATGCCTCAGGAATCGTGATGACCAACAGTGTCGCGACAACCGTTACTGATGCAGATGGAACCCTGTTATTTAATGGAGAACAGCGAGGCATCTGCGGCTCTGCCACCCGGGAAGCCTCTCTGCATCAGCTGCAACTCTTCCGACGGCTGCTCTCAGAATTACCGCCGGACAGCAATCAAACACAGCTGATCTCCTGCGGGGGCATCAGTTCTGTTCAGGATGTCAGGCAGTTTCTCGAAGCCGGTGCCCAGGCGACGCATCTGGCCACAGCCGCCATGTGCGATCCGCTGATCGCCTGTCAGATCCGTGCAGAACTGGCAAAAGAACCTCTCTGACATACCGGACTTGGATCAAAACAGCCTTGCCTGTTTGTTTTTTCTGAATCGCAGTATTTGTCGCTCGACCCATCGCAACAGGTACCGTAAGATGAGGGCATGAATGCCATCGTCGTCAGAAATCTCGAGAAAACATACAAAGTCTACCAGAAAAACGAAGGGGTTTTTGCCTCTTTGAAAGGGCTCTGGAAGCGCGATCATAAAACCGTTCACGCGGTCACCGATGTCAGTTTCACGATCGAGCAGGGGGAAATCGTCGCCTTTCTCGGCCCCAATGGAGCCGGCAAAACCACAACCCTCAAGCTGCTTTCCGGCCTGATCTTTCCCTCCGCCGGCGAAGCCACCGTCCTCGGACATGTCCCCTGGAAACGGGAAAATGAATACCGTCGCCGCTTCTCCCTCGTCATGGGCCAGAAGAACCAGCTCTGGTGGGACCTCCCCGCCCAGGAATCGTTCCGCCTGCACAAAGAGATCTACCGCATCGATCCCCAACAGTACGACCGCCGCATCGATGAGCTCACCAGTCTGCTGGAAGTCAAACACCTGATTGGTCAACCCGTGCGTGAACTCTCCCTCGGTGAGCGGATGCGGATGGAACTCATCGCCGCCCTGTTGCACCGTCCCGACGTCCTCCTGCTGGATGAACCGACCATCGGGCTGGATGTCGTCTCGCAGCGCCGCGTGCAGGAATTTCTGAAATACTACCAGAACGAACAGAAAACGACGGTCGTACTCACCAGTCATTACATGAAAGATGTAGAAGCCCTCTGTAAACGGGCCATCATCATCAACCAGGGAAGCATCAAGCATGACGGCCCCCTGAGCGACATTCTCGACCGCTTCAGCAATTATAAAATCATGGACGTGCAGTTTGACGGCGATGACATGCCTCGCGACTTCTCCCAATGGGGTGAAGTCCTGGAGAACGAAGCGCCGCGTGTCAAACTGAAAGTCCCTCGGAATAAAATTCCGGAGATCCTCTCCAGCCTGCTCGCGAAATACCGGATACTCGATGTCGGCGTACAGGAACGCCCGCTCGAAGAAGTGATTGCGGAAGTCTTCACCGAACAAAAAGAGACGGCCGCTCTCCAGCGGGAACAGAGCCTGGAACCATCAGCAACCGAATAATCCGGCTGAAAGTACAACCCCACACTTTTCAACAGACAACCATGATCGCCAGCCTGCGGACCAATTGGATCATCCTCAAAACATCCATCGAAGAACGACTGGTGTACCGGGGAGATTTCGTCTTCGCGACCTTCGTCCGCTTCCTGCCAATCGTCACTCAGATCTTCCTGTGGGGCGCCATTTACGGCATCCACACCAGTAAACCGGTCAGCAGCATCAAAGGCTACAACTATCAGGAAATGGTCGCCTACTACCTGCTCGTGATGGTGGGGCGTGCCTTCTCCAGTATGCCCGGGCTGGCCAACGGCATTGCCAATGATGTGCGGGACGGGACCATCAAAAAATATCTGATCCAGCCGATCGATATGCTGGGATATCTCTTCTGGGCCCGCATGGCCCATAAGCTGGTCTACTATATGGTCGCTCTGGGACCGTTTATTCTGCTCTTCTACCTCTGTCGTGATTACTTCTCGGGCTGGCCGGATGCATTTACTATTTTTGTCTGGGTGCTGTCACTCCTGATGGCCTTCCTCGTCGGCTTTCTGATTGAATCACTCATCGGACTGATCTCCTTCTGGTTCCTGGAAGTCAGCTCGCTGATCTTTATCTATATGATGCTCAACTACTTTCTCTCCGGCCACATGATCCCCCTGGACCTCTTCCCGGAACCGCTGAGCCAGTGGATGCAGATGCTCCCGTTCAAATATCTGGCCTATTTCCCCGGCACGGTGATTCTAGGTAAATATACCCATCAGGAACTAATCATCGAATTGTCCATTGAAATTGTCTGGATCGTGGTCCTGTTTTCTCTGAATCGCATCGCCTTCCAGCGGGGAATCCGCCGCTATAGTGCTTTTGGCGGATAAATACAGCAATACCAGAGCCTGTGCACTTCAGTAACGCTTTAAATCGCAGCCTGCCCCCGGAGAATTTCTGCTTTCCCGCGAACCTCCGCGAAAGTTTAACAATTCTCCCTTAGACGGATACACATCACTCTGCTAAAATGCAGGCATGGGCGTGGCGGACTTTTGACATCCGTGCCACTCTGCCAGGACGAAAGTCGCGACTCCCCTCAAATTCACGAACTTGGAGATACCTGAGCGTGTCTTGCAGTTGTGAACCCGCCAGACAGCCTCACAAGATGCTTGCAGGGCACCCAGGCTGATCCCGCCGAATCAGACAACCTGATCCTGAATTGTGAGCGGAAACATTATGTTTCCGGAAGAATTACTGGTACTTTCAACGGCAATCTGTCTTAACTTGAATTTAAACGAATGTCTATCACCCCTGTTATTCCCTCCGATGAAGAGGAACCGATATACAACCGGCTGTTCTGGTTCTGTTACCTGGCCAACGTGCTGTTAGTGACCGCAAACGCGATCACATTCCGTTTTGCCGACCTGGTCACTTACCTGGGCGGTAACGAAGAACTGGTCGGAGATATTGTCAGCTGCGGCGTCTTTGTCGCCTTGATTGCCCGCTTTTTCCTGGGACAGGGCATCGACCGCTACGGGGTTAGAACACTCTGGGCACTTTCCGCAGCCATCTTTGTCGTCGGTGCCGGAGGAATGACACTCTGCCGGAATCTGGGTTGGGAGATCTTTGCACTCCGGATGTGTTTTGCGACCGGAATTGCGGGAATGTTTACCTGCTCTGTCGTGCATATCCAGCAGAAAGTCCCGCATCACCGCCGTACCGAAGTCATCGGCAGCCTGGGAAGCAGCGGGTTTGTCGGCATGATTCTGGGGACACAGGTCAGTGACATCATGTTGCGCTGGCTTCCCGCCGGGAATGCACAGTTCTACGCCCTGTTCGGTATCCCTGCTTTTCTGGGATTCTGCTACTTACTCATCGTGCTGTATGTGACCCATGACGACGTCCATCGCAGGCCACAGGTCACTCCGGCTGCACACCAGCTCCTGTTTCGCTACTGGCCCGGCCAGGTCATGCTCGTCGCCATCATGATGGGACTCAGCTTCACGGTCATCAGCGTCTTTTTGACTCGCTTTGTCTCGCACCGGCATCTGGGTGGGATCGGTACCTTCTTCCTTGGATACGCGATCTCTGCCTTCTTCATCCGCATCTACACCCGACGCTGGGGCACCACCGTGGGTCGGACCAAGATGATCACCATGGGCCTGATGGGGCACGCGATCGGACACACGATTCTCCCCTCTATCACGCAGGAATGGCAGCTGATCGGCCCCTCGATCCTCTGTGGATTCGGCCACGCCCTGCTCTTCCCGGCGGTGGTCTCCCTGGGAACCGAATCATTCCCCCCGCAATACCGGGGCACGGGCACCACAATCGTACTCGGCTTTTTCGATGCAGGCGCGATTATCTTTGCTCCCATCCTGGGGGGCATCATTGATAACTGGGGCTTCTACCCCATGTTCTACACGTCTGCCTCGGTCATGACGCTCACGGCCACTGTCTACACCTTGACAGCCAACCACAGCCTCGGAAAAGATGCCGCTGCTCCCGTGCAAAAACAGGAGCTGTGCACTGCCCTGGACGATTCCGGCGACTGAGAGTTCCCTGAGAGGCCTCTAGAGCGCGCCGCATTTAACCATAGCGTTTCTCAATCGAATATACTCGGTCCAAATGGTCCTGGAGACGCTACAGTAAAACTGGACACAGTCTAGCGGATCGCTCCCGATTCGAGATCCTTCACAACCTCAGCCAGAATCGCGGGATCAGCCGTTTTCAGCACGTGATCGATGCGGGCAGGCGGGACATTCAGCCGCTCCATGATCTCCCGGGCTTTTTCCCACAGCTTTTCCTTCTTTTTGCCTTCTGCTAAAAACAGGTTGGTGCAGAGCTCGGAAAGCCTTTGCTGATCAATCGAATCCCGATTGTCATAGTAACGTTTGATCACATCCTTTTGGTAATTTGAATATTCTGGCATTAGAAAGGCTTAACTCCTGAGACTTTTCCCAATATGGCTCGAAACGGGAAGATTTCCTGCCGCTGGCAGGGTGATTGAAGACTTATATCGGTTTGAATTATCGTGAGACTGACTACAATTTCTACTCAGTCGGGAGGTTTTGAAAAAATGGTTTTTCCGCACTTTTTTGAAGTGCAAGTCCCCTAAACCAGTTATAATAATGAATTTCCGACATCGTGGGTCAGAGAGTGGCTGCAAAGCCCGCATCCCCCCCGAATCGACGTAACTGGCGTAATGCACCTAACATTTACATTACTCCCGAATAGTCCTATTTAAAAAAATAATCGCATCATGAGCGCGAGATCACAAGACATGATGTAGTATTTACAGAGAATGGCCGAAATTTCTGATAAGTTGACTCACAGATTTGCTGTGAGTAACATTTTAACTGGTTTAACTTGATTTCATTGTAACGGAGATCCGTTACTCATAACTGGTTAAATAAAATATTAGAAACGTGCTGGTAGATTATTAGACCGGAGCCGAATGTGTCCGTAACTCAATTCACTGAACAGGAATTAAAAGCCCTGGAAGAAAAAACGACGATCCCTCGTTTTTTGTTCCTGCCTGTAGGATTGGTCGCAATCTGGTGTCTTGCCGTTTACTGGCCCACTGATGCCATCAGCTGGCAGATTTTTCTGACCCTGTTTATCTCCTACTGCCTGTTCTGCTGGACCAGTTGTTTTCACGAATGCTCGCATCATACGCTTTCCGGCTCCAAAAACGCCAGTATCTGGCTGGGACGGATTTTAGGGACGGCCATGTTCGTGCCCTACACTGTCTATCGTGAAAGCCATATTCGCCATCACGCTTACCTGAATAAACCAAGTGACTGGGAACTCTGGCCCTATTCCGACCCCAATACATCACTCCGCTTCCGCAGAGTCTTCATCTGGTTCGACCTGATTCTGGGTGTGTTTATGGCTCCCTTCATCTACGGTCGCATCTTCTGGCATAAAGATTCGCCACTCACAGATCCCAAGCTCCGCAGAACTATCCGCTATGAATATGCAGGCATTGTAGTCACCTGGGGCTTGATCATCGGCCTCTGTATCCACTTCGATGCCATCTGGGGGCTGTTACGCGTCTGGGTTCTGCCCCACTATCTGGCAGGCATCTACCAGAATACTCGTAAATTCACAGAACACCTGGGCATGAGCAGCTACGATCCCATGCTGGGAACCCGAACGGTCGTGGGTAACAACATCATCACGAAGCTCTGCACCTACTTCAACTTTGACATTTTTGTACATGGCCCGCACCACCGCCATCCCAAGATCGCTCACAACCTGCTCCTGCAGAAAATGGATGATTACAAGGAACAGAACCCCGACGTCAAATACCCGGTCTTCACGACCTACTGGGCAGCCATCATCGACATGGCCCCCTCATTCTTTAAACAACCGGGTGTGGGAATGAATGCGGGAGCGCCTGCTCCAGCAAAAGAAAAGAAACAGATCGACAACTTCGTTGGCGATGTTTCCAAGGAAGTCCTCGCAGAAACCGACCTCTCCTCCCGGAAAGACTGAGCTCCTCAACCTCAATCCGGAACAGGCTGGCACTGCGACACCCAACCAGCATGGCCTGCAGCAACTCTCCCTCGCTCAGGGCCGATCTTGACCGGCCCTGACACCGTTTCTTAAGTGTCGCGCTTGTAGAACGGCAGCGGAGTCACTTTTACCGGAAATCGCTTGCCGCGAATATCCGCTTCCAGAACCTGACCCGGTTCAGCAGACGCAGATTCAACATAAGCCATCCCGATCGGCATATCCAGCGTCGGAGAAAAGGATCCGGATGTCACCACACCTACCCGCTGTTCGCCCTGGAACAGTTCGGCCCCTTCGCGAGCCGCCCGCTTCCCTTCCAGTGTAAAACCGATGCGAACTTTGCGGTCCTCGCGTGCTTTCGCAGCGACCAGTGCTTCTTTACCAATGAAATCAGCCGCCTGCAGCTTCACAGCGAAGTTCAATCCCGCGGTGAACGGATCGGTCTCTTCATCCAGTTCGTGGCCGTACAAAGGCATCGCGGCTTCCAGACGCAAAGTATCCCGGCAGCCCAGTCCTGCAGGTACCAGCCCGGCACTCTGACCGTCGGCAATCAGACGTTCCCACAGCGCCAGGCCCTCCGCCTGATCGACCACCACCTCAAAGCCGTCTTCCCCGGTATACCCGGTCCGGCTGACGAGCGCATCCACGCCCAGCACTTTGGTCTCCACGCCATAGTAATATTTGATCTCGCTCAGTTCGGCGTCCGCCAGTGGATTCAGAATTCCCAGCGAAGCAGGTCCCTGCAGCGCCAGCATGAATTTCTCACATGTCTGATCATCCACCTGCACATCAAAGCCATCCTGCTGCTGCGCAATCCAGTCGACAATCTTCAGACGATTGGACGCATTCACGACCAGCAGATAGAACTCGGAGAACCGGTAAACGAGCACATCATCCAGGATCCCCCCGGCTTCATTCGTCACCAGCGAGTAACGAATCTGCCCCGGTTTGAGCGACTCAACACTGTTCGTCAGCAGGTGATCCAGGAAACGACACGCATCCGGACCACTGAAAAACAGTCGTCCCATATGGGCAATGTCGAACAGACCCGCCGCCTGACGCACCGCATGATGTTCTTCGGTGATGTTGGTATACAGCAGCGGCATATCCCAGCCGGCGAAATCGACCATCCGGCCGCCATGCTCAACGTGCCACTGATGACAGGCAGTAGTGAGTAATGAATCAGACACAGCTCTCTCTTTTATCAGTAAAATACAGGCTCGAAACGGAAAACAGGCGCTGTCGACTATTGTGGAACTTCCCACACCATCTCGCAATCAACAGGCTCTGCGAATCTTAAAAATCCTTATTTAATCAGCTAATGCCTGCGACGGATCCATAAAAAAAGCGAGGGTCCCCGCAGGTTCCCTCGCTGTAGAAATCAACTCTTCTGTTGTTCGCTTAGTCTTTCGAACACAGCTGGGCTCGCAGGTATTCCCGGTTGAGGCGGGCAATGTTGGAAACCGAAATCTCAGCCGGACAGGCGGCCTGGCACTCTTCGGTGTTGGTACAGTTTCCAAAACCCTCTGCATCCATCTGGGCCACCATTTTCTGCACGCGGCTCGCACGCTCGGGAGCTCCCTGGGGCAGAACCGACAGATGCGAAACCTTGGCCGAAACAAACAGCATCGCAGAGGCATTCTTACAGGCAGCCACGCAGGCACCACAGCCAATGCAGGCCGCAGCATCCATGGCCGTCTCCTGTACGGGCAACGGCACGGGAGTGGTGTTCGCATCGGGAGCATTACCGGTGCTCACCGAAATGTAGCCCCCCTGTTCGATGATTCGATCAAAGGCACTGCGATCGACCACCAGGTCGCGGACCACAGGAAAGGCCTGTGAACGCCAGGGTTCAATCACGATCGTATCGCCACTCTTGAACCGCCGCATATGCAGCTGACAGGTCGTCGTGCCCGTATCGGGTCCATGTGCCTGCCCGTTGATCATCAGGCTGCACATCCCGCAAATGCCTTCACGACAGTCATGGTCAAAGGCGATCATCTCTTCGCCCTGCTCTACCAGTTGCTGGTTGAGCACGTCCAGCATTTCCAGAAAGGACATATGCGTGGAGATGTCGGTAACCTTGTATTCCACATAACGCCCGATGGCATCGGGGCCAGGCTGGCGCCAGATTCTGAGCGTCAGATCCAGAGTCTCGCTCATTATTTATAACTCCTCGTAGCCAGAGGTACTTCTGTAAATTCTAAATGCTCACGATGTTCGACCGGCTCATTGCCGACCCCTTTGAACTCCCAGGCAGCCACGTGACAGAAATTCTCATCATCACGTAATGCTTCATTTTCCGGAGTCTGATGTTCTGCCCGGAAGTGACCGCCACACGATTCTTCCCGGACCAGCGCGTCCCGCACCAGCAGCTCTCCGAATTCCAGGAAATCAGCCAGTCGACCGGCGTGTTCCAGGTTCTGGTTCAACTGCTCGCCTTCACCCAGAACTTTGACACTCGACCAGAATTCGTCCCGCAGTTCGCGAATCTTGCCCATCGCGGTTTCCAGCCCCTGGCGTTCCCGGGACATGCCGCAGTATTCCCAGAGAATATGCCCCAGTTCACGATGGATGCTGTCCGAAGAACGCGTCCCGTTCACTCCCAGAATCTTCGCGTTCCGATCCTGGGCACTCGCCATCGCTTCGACAAATGCTTCATCGTCCGTCGAAACGTCGGGCAGAGCATTCGAACCGAGATAGTGACCGGTCGTGTAGGGAGCCACAAAGTAACCGTCTGCCAGCCCCTGCATCAGTGCAGAAGCCCCCAGCCGGTTGGCCCCGTGGTCGGAGAAGTTCGCTTCACCCAGCACAAACAGTCCGGGAATGGTACTCTGCAGATGATAGTCCACCCACAGGCCGCCCATTGTATAATGCACCGCAGGATAGATCCGCATCGGTACCTGATAAGGATCTTCCCCGGTAATTTTGTGATACATGTGGAACAGGTTGCCGTACTTGGTTTCGATGGCGTGTCTGCCGTCGCGGGCAATCGCATCCCGGAAATCCAGGAAGACAGCCTGTCCGGTCGCTCCCACACCATAGCCGGCATCACAGCGTTCTTTGGCTGCCCGGGAAGCCACATCGCGGGGCACCAGGTTCCCAAACGCGGGATAGCGACGTTCGAGGTAGTAGTCGCGCTCACCATCGGGAATTTCATTCCCGCGGCGTTTGTCGTCGGCCGACTTGGGTACCCAGACCCGTCCGTCGTTTCGCAGACTTTCACTCATCAGGGTCAGCTTGGACTGGTAATCGCCACTGACCGGAATACACGTAGGATGGATCTGTGTGTAACAGGGATTCGCAAAGAACGCCCCCCGCTTATGACAGCGCCAGGCTGCGGTAACATTTGAACCTTTGGCGTTGGTCGACAGGTAGAAGGCATTCCCGTAACCGCCCGTACAAAGCAGCACGCAGTCAGCCGCGTATTTTTCGAACTCGCCGGTAATCAGGTTACGGACGATAATCCCCCGGGCCACCCCGTCCACTTTGACCAGATCCAGCATCTCACGCCGCGGATACAATTTCACGCGTCCGGCACTGACCTGACGCATTAACGCACTGTAGGCTCCCAGCAACAGCTGCTGCCCCGTCTGCCCGCGGGCATAGAAAGTTCGGGACACCTGGGCGCCCCCAAACGAACGATTAGCCAGCAGTCCGCCATAATCGCGGGCGAAGGGGACCCCTTGTGCGGTACACTGATCGATAATATTGTTACTGACCTGGGCCAGACGATGCACGTTGGCTTCGCGGCTGCGGAAGTCGCCCCCCTTCACCGTATCGTAGAACAGACGCCACACACTGTCGCCGTCGTTGGGGTAGTTCTTAGCGGCATTGATCCCACCCTGGGCGGCGATACTGTGAGCCCGCCTTGGAGAGTCCTGGAAACAGAACGATTCCACATGGTATCCCAGTTCCGCCAGGGAAGCAGCAGCCGAGGCCCCTGCCAGACCGGTTCCCACCACAATGATCTTCTTCTTCCGTTTATTGGCTGGATTGACCAGCTTCATCTCCTGCTTACAGCGATCCCATTTTTCGGCCATGGGACCATCAGGAACTCGAGAATTCAAAACCGTCGTAGCCGACTCGGCCATGATATCTACCTTCAAAACGGAACGTGTGAAACTATCTACTGAATGGTGAAAAACAGACGCAACAGGCTGGCGGAAAGGTTAGCGTATAAAAAAGCCCCAGAGTGGCAGGCTGACAAACCCCGCGGCGATCACAATCGCAAACAGAATCGCCAGTTTCTTGATCCAGGGGGTGTACTTGGGATGATTCAACCCCAGCGACTGGAACGCACTCCAGAAACCGTGCGACAGGTGGAAACCGAGTACGATCGTTCCCACAATGTAAATGGGAGCACTCAGACCACTGCCCAGAACCTGCACGATGATGCCAAATGGTGACTGATCCTTGTAATCCACTGTCGGATTCAAATGCAGCTTCATGTCGATCATGTGCATGATCAGGAAGATCAGGATGATCGAACCGGAAATAAACATCCAGGAACTGGTCCGTCCCATCGGAGTACGTCCGAAAATAGAGGGTGGTTCCTGGATCTTGCTCTGTTTCTCATGGTAACTGATGTGTCGTGCCTTGCGATTATCGCTGGTTAGCTTAAACGCCAGAGCGATATGGGCAAACAGCAGCAGAAACAGCCCGGTCTCTGCAACCGGCAGCAGCATCATGCTGTGCAGCTCTTTCGCGTAGTCGTTGTAGGCATCCGCCCCGACATAGACCAGCAGGTTTCCCGCCAGATGTACGACCAGAAAGCTGCATAATAACAGCCCCGTGATGCCCATCACGAACTTCTGACCAATGGACGAGGAAAGCAGGGTCATGATCCACTTCGTCGCTGATTTTCCGCCTGCTGTCGGAGAAGATTGCTGTTTCTCAGCCAATTTCGTCACCATAATCAAGCACTCACTTGGTGATCCTCAAGGGATCCCGTGAATAATAATGTGATTGTGAAATCTATTTACAGAGCGACCGGCGTGGCGGTTGCTCATCATGATCTGATCGAATCCGCCGGCGCTAAACGGTTCTATTTAAAATAGAGCTTAAGTTATTATATTTCTTCGCCTTCGTACATCAATCAATACAGAAATATAAACTGGATTCCTTTTACAAATTTCCGCTCTGACTCTTTGTTTTTAGTTCCAGCTTACCTGGTTTCAAGTAAAACATCCGTACCCTTTTGACGCTCCAGAAGCACAGATGCACAGATGCACTACTTGCGTTTCTTTTTCTTACCGCGCTGGGACTTCACTTTACGTCCCTTCTTCTTCACAGCCGATTTTCCCTTGGAAGAGGCGCGAGACGATTTCTTACCCGCACGTTTTGAATTCTCTTGATCCGATTTGGATTTGCTGTTCGATTTTGATTTCCCTGATTTCTCCGGGCGGGGCAGACGGAAATCCAGTTCTCTGCGATCCAGATCAATTTTATCTACTTCCACTGTCAGAAAATCGCCAATGCGAAACTCCTGCCCGGTTCGTTCGCCAACAATACTGAATTTGGCGGCATCCTGATGAAAGTAATCGTGTTTGCCTAATCGGCTGATATGCAACAGCCCCTCGACCGGTACATCCACCCCGCGGCAGAACAACCCGAACGACTCCACTCCTGTAATCATGGTTTTCAGTGTGGTGATCCTGTTGTCGATCATCCAGGTCAAGAGTTTGACCTTCGTCAGTTCGCGTTCCGCTGATTCGGCGCGACGCTCACGCATCGACAGATCATGCCCCAGCTGACGTAATCCCTGCGGACTCTGCCCCTTCCCTTTATCGGGACGCTCCAGAATCTCATCAATCAACCGATGAATCGTCAGGTCCGGATAACGTCGAATCGGACTGGTAAAGTGGCAGTAATGCTCTACCGCCAGTGCATAATGCCCCAGCTCTTCATCGGTATATTCAGCCTGCTTCAGGCTCCGCAGCAGTGAATAATTGATCGCCTGCTCAACTGCAGTCCCGTGTACCTGTTCGACCAGCCGCTGCAGATCTTTTCGGCTCTGGGCTTTTTTGAGTGTGTATCCGAGTGCATTCACAAACTCGGCGAATTCAATCTGCCGCTGATGGTCAGGTGAGGGATGCACACGACGTAAAAACCGTAATCCCCGATCATTGAGCCCCTCAGCCACGGCAATATTCGCCGCCAGCATGAACTCCTCGATGATCTGGTGGCTTTCATCATGCTCCCGCTCGACGGCTCCACTCACTCGATGCTTGTCGTCGAAGGTGAGCCGTACTTCGGAGAGATGCAGCTCCAGTGCCCCCCCGGCAAAGCGACGCTTCCGCAGCATCATCGCCAGATGATGCATGTTTTTCAGCAGCTCACGTATTTCGGCGGAGACGCGGTCACCCTCTTCATCACGCCCCTGGACAATCGGCAGCACCTGCTCATAGGCAAACCGCTTCGAAACACGAATCGCGGAATTCACAAACTCGGTATGTACGGGTACACCGTCCGCTGTGAATTCAATAAAAGCCGACTTGGTGAACCGCACCTGCCCTTCCTGCAGACTCGCCAGGCCGTTCGAAATAACCTCTGGCAGCATCGGAATCACCCTGCCGGGCAGATACACGCTGGTCCCCCGTCGGCGGGCTTCCCGATCGAGTGTCGAGCCTTCTTTGACAAAATGGGCCACGTCCGCAATATGCACACCGAGCACCCAGTGCCCCCGTTCATTCTGCTTCAGCGAAATCGCATCGTCGAAGTCCCGGGCATCCGCGGGGTCGATCGTCACGATCGTCTCGCCGGTCAGATCCCGTCGATTTCCCAGCCTGGTCTCATCAAACAGGCTGGCCTGTTCGCGGGCTGCTTCCAGAACTTCATCCGGGAAATCCATCGGAATGCCGAATTCAAAAACGATCGACAGCAGATCGACGCCCGGCTTACCGTGCGGCCCCAGAACTTTGGAAATCACTCCCTGCCCCAGGTAGTTCTTCGAGGGGAAATGCAGAATATCGATGACGACCTTGTCTTCGGGTTCCACCCCCTTCGCACCGGGATCCCCCACGTGGATGGGCGAATTGAAAATCTTGCCATCCACGTGCACATAACCTTCGCCCTGCGTTTCGAAGTAGGTCCCGACAAATGTCGTCGACGCCCGCTCAATGATCTCCACCACCCGTCCGCAGATCTGCCCCCCACTGCGGCGTCGATTGATGACCGTGGCGTAAACTTCGTCACCGGTCTGGGCATCTCGCATATCCCGCTCGGAAATATACAGATCCCCCGCGTGCCGCTGGTCGTGCGCAATGTCATCCGGTTTATGATGCGGAATCAGGTAACCGGCCCCGGAACTGGTTTTCTTGATAATTCCCGCGATCCAACCCTCTTTTTTCACGGGCCGAATCAAACCGGAATCCGAAACCAGAATCTCTTTGCGGGACTGCAGGCTCAGCATCGCCTGCTCAAACTCAGAAGAAGTCGACTTGGAACCTCCCACCTTTTTCAGCAGCGCTTTTTCCCGGAGGGGTGTGTAACCGGGGCGGGTGACATAATCGAGAATCTTCTTCTCAAAATCAGGCATCAACTCAGTCCTCAGTCATTCCCTTAAACAGTTTTCGCTGCAAGCGAGGTGAATAGGGAGTCCAGCTGGATGTCGAATTCAGATCATCGTCAATGAACCGCGCAAATTCATTGACTTTCGCATCCAGGTTATCCAGATGATGCAGGGCGACCGCTTCCGGCGTCATCGGCAGACGGGGGCTGCCGAACTCGTAAGTGCCGTGATGGCTCACAATCATATGCTTCAACCGCAGTTCCGCCTCTTTCGGGAATGATTCTCCCGTCATTTCCTGATAAGCCTGGATCTTCTCGGTCAGCATCTCCACACCGATAATCAGGTGCCCCAGCAGCTGACCTTCGTCGGTATAGATGAATTCATTCTCGTAGCCCAGCTCGCGCACTTTTCCGATGTCGTGCAGGAAAACCCCTGCCAGCAGCAGGCTCATATCCGCTTTGGGATACAGCTCCGCAATCCGGTGTGCCGTCTCCATCAGATTCACGACATGCTCGATCAGGCCGCCATGATAGGCGTGGTGCGTCTTCACCCCGGCCGGTGCCCGACAGAACTCATCCATCAGGGCCTCATCCACGAGAAAACACTCCATGAGCGTACGAACTTCGTTATTTTCAATTCCCAGCAGCATCTCACGCAGCTTGGCCAGCAACGCCTGCACATCATGTGAGGCCTGGGGCTGAAACTCAGCCGGGTCCAGGTTCTCTGCGGAAACGGGTTCGATGTAGGTCAGAATGATTTGCAGGGCTCCCTGAAACAGGTGCACCTTCCCTTTGACCTGAACGTAATTGCCGGACTGAAAATGCTGCATCCGTTCTTCTACAACATTCCACATCCGTGCGTTGACGACTCCGGTTGAGTCTCTCAGGTCAGCAGACAGAAACAGACTCGCATTCCGATTCGCTCGTAACTGCTTGTCAACTAACAGAAAAACCTCGTTTACAGTATCACCATCCTTGAGTTGATTTATATTTTGTCGAGACATCTCGAATCGGCTTTCAGAATCACAATTCAAACGCTGCGGTCGATCTTCAGTTTCGCTAAGAAACACAATAGAACGATCTTAAGCCGATCCATCCTGCTCAACAAGTCCGACAACTGTCTGTTCTGAAACTCTCTCTCATTTGTCCAATATTGCTGAAAACGCCCCCACTCTCCCATGCCACCGTCTCCCTGATTCAACAAGATCTTGTCCGACAGGCACTTATCACCCTTGAATATTTTTGTCCCCCACCGGGCCGAACCTTTTGGAGTTGAATCGGTTCTGCTAGAATACGCGGCCATCAACGAACACCGGCAGCCCCTGAATTGCCGGACAGAAACCAAATCACATAACCACATACCCATCAATCACTTAAGGAACTCAAGTGCGCTGGTCAAACACACTGATCCCCACGATTAAAGAAGTCCCCGCGGATGCGGAAATCCCCAGCCATCAGTTAATGCTCCGCGCCGGACTGATCCGTCAGTTGATGGCGGGCGCCTACACCTACCTCCCCCTCGGCTGGAAATCGATTCAGAAAGCAGCCCAGATCGTGCGGGAAGAGATGGATGCTGCCGGCGCCGCGGAATTGCACATGCCCGCGCTGCAGCCTCTGGGACTGTTCGAACGCACGCAGCGGAAAGAAGCCTTCGGCTCAGTCCTGATCCAGTTCAACGTCCCCCGCGGCAACCGCCTGATCCCCATGGCCCTGGGTCCCACACATGAAGAAGTTGTCACGGACCTGATCAGCCACTGCATCAGCAGTTACAAACAGCTGCCGCTGACCGTCTATCAGATTCAGACCAAGTTCCGCAACGAAGAACGCCCCCGGTTCGGCGTTCTGCGAACGAGCGAATTTCTGATGAAAGACGCCTACAGCTTCAGTTCCTCCGTGGAACAGCTGGATGAAATCTACGACCGTATGTACCGGGCCTACTGCCGTATCTTTGCCCGCTGCGGACTGAAATACCTGCCCGTGGAAGCGGAAAGCGGCCCCATCGGCGGTGATGCCTCCCACGAATTCATGATTCCCTCCGAAAACGGGGAAGACTCGATCGTCTACTGCGAAGCCTCCGGATACGCGGCCAACATGGAACGGGCCGACACCGGTCGCCAGACTCCCGAAATCAAAACTCCTGCGGACGCAGGAACCCTGGAAAAACAGGCCACCCCCGCAGCCACCAGCATAGAGCAGGTCAGCCAGTTACTGGGCTGCGAACCTTCCCAGATGATCAAAACGCTGATCTACCTGGCCGATGGTGAACCGGTGGCCGTCCTGATCCGGGGCGATCATGAAGCCAACGAAGGCAAAATCCGCCGGGCCCTGGGAGCCGCGACAGTCGAACTCGCCGATGAGAAGACGATCCAGCAAGTGACTGGCGCCCCGACTGGCTTTGCCGGCCCTGTAGGGATTAAATGCAAAATCATTGCCGACCACGATATTCCGGTGATCGCAAATGCCATCACGGGTGCCAACGAAGCCGACGCTCATTTACTGAATGTCAACGTGGGCCGTGACTACGAACTGGAGACCACATACGACCTGCGAAATGCTGCTGCCGGCGATCCCTGCCCCAAAAGTGGAGAGCCACTGGCAATCGTGCATGGCATCGAAGTCGGTCATGTCTTCAAGCTCGGCACCAAATATACCGAAGCCCTCGATGCTGATTTTCTGGATGAAAAAGAGAAACGGCATCCGATCATCATGGGCTGTTACGGTATCGGTGTGAACCGCATCATCGCCGGTCTTGCGGAAACGAAGCACGACGACAAGGGACTGATCTGGCCGCTGGCAGTCGCCCCTTACGAAGTCCTCGTGATTCCGCTCAACACCAAAGACGACGAAGTCATGCAGACCGCCGAGCGCTATTACGAGGAACTCAAAGCGGCTGGAGTCGACGTCCTCTTCGACGACCGCAACGCCCGGGCCGGTGTCAAATTCAATGACGCCGACCTGATTGGCATCCCCTACCGCATCGTCATCGGCGGCAAGGGGCTGCAGAACGGCGAGATCGAAACCAAATGGCGAACCGCAGACGAGGCAGAAATGATCGCCCTTGATGCAGGAATCACCCCCATTCTGGATGCACTCGCTGCTCGTAAAGCGGAAGAATACAAAGCCGCAAACGTACCTGAATAGAGCGAATTACTCGTAACGCAAAACAGGCCGGCAGGAAATGCATCCCGCCGGCCTGTTTTTATTTCAATTTCGGATGACTCAATTAGTCGAGTTCTTTGATCCGAATATTCTTCCAGGCAACCGAATAAGGACCGGTCCCTTTCTTGATGCCATGCACCTGCAGACCGATGAAGCCTGTCGGATGCGTTTTGTAAATCGCTTCATCCGTCAGATCTTCGATCTGTTTGCCGTTGATCCAGGTCTGAATCCGGGGACCTTTGGCAACGATTCGAAATTTGTTCCACTCGCCATCTTTCATAGCTTTGTGAGGTTTCAGTCGTTTTTCAGGTGTCAACCAGCCCCGGCCGGTTGCTTCACCGTAGACATAACCGGCTTCGGCACCATTTTTACCACTGGCTTCGATCTCAACCTGGGGACCATTGACGCGACCGTTGCCGTCTTTCTGCTGGCTGCGAATCTGACAGCCGGAGTTCAATTCATCAGCGACTTTCACTTCGAACTCCAGTTCGAAATCGCCGTAGTTCTTCTTGGTGCACATGAACGAGTTGGGGCTTCCTTCAGAAGTCGTGCCCACAATCGTGCCATCTTCCACTTTATAGGTAGCCGTTCCATTGTGCTGCGTCCAGCCGTTCAGATTCTTGCCGTTAAACAGCTTCACCCAGCCGGATTCTTCGCCGGCCTGCAGCGAACCTGCCAGGCAGATGCTCGCCAGGAATGCCAGGGTCATTCCCCATACTTGATTACGTTTCATGCTTTCTCTCCAAAATAAAGTCTCAAAGTTGTCAATTTCGTTATCGCGGGTTACACAACGGTCAGAGTCGAACTGCTGACCGGATATTTTCGGTGACGCTCTCGGATTCAGTCGGCCAGTACCGGGCCGGGATTGTTGATCTTCTGCGCGTTACGGGCATCGCCGGGCATCTCGCGATGTTCAAACTCGCCAGGCTTTGGCTCCCCGGGACGCTGGTTACGGTCGGGGCTCGGATTGGCAGGAATCGTATCCCCGGTCTGTTTTGACCACTGATCCAGCACCCCGCGCAGTCGGGCCAGTTCGCTCGCGTATTCGGGCTTTTCCGCCAGATTATGAAACTGGTGCGGATCTTTACTGACCTGATACAGTTCTTCCCGCGGCCGAGGTTTGAGGAAGACGTCTTTCTGATTCGGTTTCAACTTCCCGGCTTCGAAACGTTCCCACAAGACTTCGCCAGAGGGAAACTCGATCGATTCTACGCACAGATTCCGCTGTCCCGGAATGGCATTCCTGATGTAGAGCCAGTCTCCAGAGCGAACCATCCGTTCGTGTGCCTTGAAGACGTGCCAGTTGTGTTCGCCAAACGCGTAATCGCGGACTTTCGCGTCGGGATGCTTGAACAGTTTCTCGAAGCTGACTCCCTGCATCCGCGGGTCGGCTTTGACGCCTGCCACTTCCAGAAAAGTGGGGCCCAGATCAATCGTACTGACCAGGCTCTTCGTCACGGTTCCCGGCTTGATCACTTTCGGCCAGCGAACCATCATCGGCGTCTTGATGCCACTGTCATACAGTCGCGTTTTACAGCGGGGAAATGGACGACCATTATCTGCGAAGAACAACACCAGAGTGTTATCAGCGATCCCCTGGGCGTCCAGTTCGTCCAGGATTTGACCAGTAAAGTAATCCAAGCGGCTGATTTCGTCATAATACTGGGCGAGATCTTTGCGCGTCTCGGCAGAATCAACCAGATAGGGAGGCACGACAACATCCTCGGGCTGGTGCGGCTGGTACTCTTTTGATTTCTGCCAGGCCCGGTGGGCATCAGTGGAAGCAAACCAGCAGAAGAACGGCTGATCTTGGGGACGTTTCTTGAGAATGGGTACCCAGTCCTCTTCGCGCCCCGGTCCTTTCCCTTTGGAAACGTGATCGAAAGAAGTCAAAGCGTAGGGGCCCATATGCTGCTTGCCTGAAATCACCGTGTAATAACCGGCGTCGCGCAACAACTGGGGAAACAGGACCTGACCTTCGGGCAAAGGAGTATGCAGCTCCGGCGCACCAGTGTTGTGCGGATAGCGGCTTGTGATCACACTGCAGCGACTGGGGCTGCAACTGCTGATCGTGAGATACGCATTATCAAACCGCAGGCCTTCCTGAGCCAGTCGATCCAGATTAGGGGTACGAATCGAAGGATGACCGTAGCAGCCCAGATCATTCCAGGAAACATCATCCGCCAGAATCATCACGATATTCGGTCGCGTCTCAGCAGACTGGGACACATTGGTACTGGTCAGGGAGAAAAAACAGAGAGCAAACAGGCAGAGCAGTCCGTGGCAGGAACGTAACAGTACATGCATGATGCACGCCACCTCGTTAATAAGAATGCAGGATCAAAAAAAACGACCTGTCACCAGACCGCAGACTCTACGGTACTATAACAGGTCGGACTTCTCAATCTTGAGGTGGTAAATCTGTGGGGAAGATTCTCAGCAACTTATTTCTTAAACAATGGTTAGAGGTAGTTTCAAAACCCTAAATTACGTGAACAGTTTGGTATAGTATTTGTAGGAGTACCTCCCCAGAAAGGAGGTCTCATTATGACCATGACCCGCGTGTCACGACCTGCCACAGGTCGCAACATTACCGGGTCCAGGACGGAACCAAAACCACAACTCTCGGACGAGCAATGGCTTCTGATCAAAGATCTGTTTCCAGAACCACCGGTAAACGCAGCCGGAGGGCGGCCCAGAGTGGCTGCCCGCGAGTGCCTCGAAGGAATCCTTTGGGTATTAAGGACCGGTGCCCGATGGAAAGATTTACCAACATTTTTACCATCTCCCAGCACCTGCTGGCGGCGTTTCAAGGAATGGACCGAAGACGGTGTCTTCCTGGAAGCGTGGCAGCGATTGCTCGAACACTTAGACCGCCGGAAGCTGGTTGTCTGGTCGGAAGCATTCGGGGATGGCACATTCTGCCCCGCAAAAAAAGGGGCGCCGATGTCGGAAAGACAAAACGGGGAAAGGGAACCAAGCTTATGCTGCTGGTCGACGGAAACGGGCTCCCTCTCGCTTTGGATCGTGCCAGTGCCTCTCCGGCAGAGGTGAAGCTGATTGAATCCCTGCTGGACCAGCGAGTTTTGCCACGCGACCCCGATCGCCTGATTTATGATCGTGCGGCCGACAGCGATCCCCTGCGCACAGAGCTGGCGGAACGGCAGATAGAGCTGATCTGTCCGCATCGCAAGAACCGTGTGAAACCAGCGACGCAAGACGGGCGTGCTCTGCGGCGATATCGACGCCGCTGGAAAGTCGAACGCACCATCAGCTGGCTGTTCAACTTTCGTCGTCTGGTAATACGATATGAACGATACAGTCATTTGTTTTTAGGATTCGCACAACTCGCGTGCGTGTTCACCTTACTTAATAAGTTATGAAACCACTTCTAGTAAATCACATCTATTCTGTTTCAGGGTCGATTCCAAAGTCTTCGGTCTCTTCATTCTCGAGCAGGATATCTTCATCAGACTCCGCCTGCTCTCCTTCCGGAGACTCTTCGATACTGATGGTAAGATGCACCTCATGATGCACGACTGGATTATATTGAGATCCCAAAGGTTCAAATCGCAGATGAATATTTGCTTCCGAGGCGATTTCATCCGCCGTCTGTTCGGCTGTATCAGCCAGTTCTTCCTGGCCACTTTCCCGGTAACAGGCTCCCAGTGATTTCCAGGGGAGTTGACTGTGCGGGATCGGCAGTAAATCCGCCGCGTATTGTAAAGGCTTGATCGCCTCCGAGTAACGACCAATCCGTTTTAAAGATTCCCCTCGCAAAAAAGAAAAGGACGCCGTCAGGGATCCTGGATCTGTGACTTTATCCAGTTCTCTGAGTGCCTGATGGGGCATCCCCAGTTCCAGATAACCCTCTGCCGCGATGAGTCTGCGTACAGTTTTTTGAGGAATTCGAGGAATCATCATTATAACCTCCCATTTCACCTTCAACTGGTGATGACGCTGGTTGAATATCAGGGGAAATCACAAACCTCCTGGCCCACTCACATTCGATTCCCATCTTAGAGAAACGTTGTTTGAGGCCGTCTGGTTCAATTTTACCGCATAGAATGTGCCAATTCTCCCTCCCACCAGCAAATCAACCCATAAATCATTTCACAACAAAGACTTAACAACACGTGGCTGTCGCACTACCTAAAGAGACAGTGCCACTTTGGCGGTCACTCTGATATCAATCTGGTGGCAAATTGGATCAAAGTTGCACAACCACAAGGCTTTTCATAAGACAAGCGAAAATTGAGATCGGTTCACTCATACGAGGAGGGAAACAAAAACCAGCCTTAAGGGCCCACTGGTAAGCCTCTGATACTATATACGTAAAAACGGCTCTTATTCGGCAGGAATTTTCCGAAACATCTGTTCCAATTCCAGCTTTTCTTCCGCAGGGGCCTCTTTCGTGTCCACACCCTCAGCTAGAGGAGCGTTGGGCCAGACCGTTGACAGCCGTGAAGTATCACCCTGAATCCAGTCTTTGTGACCGTTGGCCTCCTCCGGTTTCAGGAAGAGCACGGTTTTGATCTTTGCCGGTTCCAGCGAAAGTTTTTCTTTGGTCCCGGCAGACTGTGATTCTGCAGATTTCGTTGTCTGACTCTCAGCCGGTTTCGCAGTGGCGGCTTGAGACTCTTTCTTCGGCTTGGCTTTCGCCTCCTGTTTTTTCTGCTGCTTCTCTTTTTCGGTGGACTCTTCTTTGATCCACTCCGCCAGGGTCTTTACTTTCCGATCCTTGGCTACTGGCAGATCTTCTTCTTCTGCCTCTCCCGTCTCGACAAAACGGGCAGGTTCCAGATAATCCACGGCAGAGGCGTTTTTGAAATCTTCACCTGTTCCCAGGGGAATTTCAATTTTGGAGCCGGCAAACTGAGCACCATCCCGGTAGATTGATCCCCGCTGGAAGGGACCCGCTCCCAGAATCCAGGTATTGCGGGCATCGCTCTTCGCCTGCAGCACACCGGACTGCCAGACCCGTTCCCGCGTCTTCTGGTTGTAGGCAAACACGCTGATCTTCGCTGCGGCAATCTGATTACTCTTCTTCGCCAGAGAGATTTCCGGAATTGTCGGAATCGCAGGGGCGGCTGGCATCAGGGATGCGGCTGAAGACAGCATGTTGCTGGCTGGGATCCCATAATTGACTTCGTGCCCGTTGGTCGCCAGCGTTCCCACACGGGCTTCGATGATGTAATCCGCGTCTTCCTTCTTCTCCTGGATCAGGCAGTTTGCAGCAACGATTTGCTGTCTCAACGAACTGATGATATAGTCACCGTTCACAAATCCGACCCCTTTGATGTTCTTGATATAAGAGGTATCAAAGAAGACTTTTTTGTTCGAGAGCGAACTGAGGTCGATATGGGAGATCGTCTGATCGACGGCATCGGAGGTCAGTAACTGTTCGGTCGCGCTGTTGCTGAGCATCTTGCCGCACCCGCTCAGGCAGGGAAGCAGCAACATCAGCAACCAGATCGAGATTCTGTTGTCGAAGAACCGAATTGAATCAAACATGAGTTTCAGCGATCGTGAGTACAGCACAAAATTCGTCCACACGGATTCCACTGGCTGTTCGGTCAATACCGAGAGACAGTAGCCCGGAACACTGTGTGAAAGGCATATCAGTACGCAAACCCTGGTTCCACCATGCGCACACGGGAAAACAAAGCCTGGTATTCTATATTGTTTTGTGGGAAAGGAAGGTCGATTCCAGGACGGAAACAGGACCAGGAGGTGATACAGACACGATCAACTATTGACCAGACCACTGTATCGGGTAGCAGGATCACTTAATTGAGAGTGATTAAGAAATCCAACTGGGAGCGGCAGTATAGCTGACACATCGCGAAACTCAAATATGATTTTGCAATCCGTTTAAATCACACAACTCCTTAAATAACAGTTACTTAAAAACTTTTCACACTCAGCTTCCAGAAAGAAAATCTGAGTTTTTCTCATCAATTCAGCGGGCAATCCGGGGCAAAGTTCGCCAGTCGGTACCGGTAGATCCCGTCATCCGGGAAGAGTGTTCCATCCACTCCCAGCGCGGAAACTTCTCGCGGGGGACTCGCAGAACTTCGCAGGTCGCTTCGATCTCCTCCACAGCCTCTGCAGTTAACAACGCCACTTCGGCCAGTTCGTGATACCCCCCCTGGCGAAAACATTCACTCAGTGAACTCCAGGCCTTGCGGCTCTCCATCACCGGAAACAGACGGGCCGCCTGATGCAGGGGCTCAATCGCTTCGTTGTAGCGTTCCTGACGCAGATAGCATTCGCCGATCAGATACAAACGCATTGCTTCCAGCGGACCCGCTTCATCGACAGCGGAGAGTGCCTCCAGAGCCTGAATCGGCATCCCCAGTTCCAGGTATCCTTCCGCGGCCATCAGCTTGTGTACAACTTTGGGAGAAACGTTTTCTAACATGATCAATTCCTTTTTTAACCGGTGGGGCAAGCAATCCATTGCCCGGCTGCAGTCAGTTTCCAAACAGGCCTCAATCCTCTGAGACACAAATCACGATGCCAAAGTTGAAATGCAACCCCCATACCAATCAGATTCGACAGGCAGCTCAATTCACCTATCTCTCGATCAGGCAACAGTTTTCAGAATAAAGAATTTTCCCTTCGTATCCGAAGGATCGAAATTCCTGCACTTTCTACCGTGGCTGACACTGTAATTTCTACATCACCCGTTTTTGATATCTCATCCTCCGCCCCCTCCTGAACGTCAGAGACAACTTGCACTTCCCCCGATAAACCTGCATGATAGAAACGAAACCAAAGACACCGTGAATTCAGATCCCACGTGCGAATACACCAGATTGAGGACGAAACCCATGCAGCCGCTCTTAGCCCATCCTTGCCGTTTTGCATTCACCCTGATCGCAAGCCTGTTCTGCAGCCAGCTGATACTCACAGGCCACGGCCTGCAGAAGCTTGCTGCCGCCACAAAACAGCGCCCCAACATCCTGTTCATTTTCACTGACGATCACGCTTCACATGCAATGAGCTGTTACGGCTCGAAGGTCAATCAGACGCCAAACCTGGATCGGATTGCCCGCGAAGGCATGCGGTTTGACAACTGCTTCTGTACGAACAGCATCTGTGGTCCCAGCCGCGCCGTGATCCTCACCGGAAAACACAGCCACATCAACGGCTTCAAGCAGAATGGCAACAAGTTCGACGGTTCTCAGCAGACGTTTCCCAAGCTGCTCCGCAAACAGGGCTACCAGACCGCCATTGTGGGTAAGTGGCATCTGGCCTCCGATCCCACCGGATTTGACTACTCTGAAATTCTGGTTGGCCAGGGTCCGTACTATAATCCTCCCATGATTCGCAACGGGAAGCGCGTCAAACACGAAGGCTATACCACCGACATCATCACCGATCTGGCACTCGACTTCCTCAAGAACCAGCGTGATCAGGATAAACCTTTCATGCTGATGTTCCAGCACAAGGCCCCGCACCGCAACTGGCAGCCCGGCCCCAAATATCTGCACATGTACGATGATGTCACCATCCCGGAGCCTGAAAATCTGTTCGACAATTACGAAGGCCGCGGCACCGCTGCCAAAGAACAGGACATGACCATCGCCCGGACGATGACCGAATTCGACCTGAAACTGACGCCGCCCAAGAACCTGACTCCCGAGCAGTTGAAGGTCTGGAATGCTGCCTACGACCCCAAAAACGAAGCCTTTCGCAAAGCCAACCTGAAGGGGAAAGATCTGGTCCGCTGGAAGTATCAGCGGTACATGAAAGACTACCTCCGCTGCGTCGCCTCGGTCGACGAAAACGTCGGTCGAATGCTCGACTACCTGGAACAGTCCGGACTGGCAGAAAACACGGTCGTAATGTACTCCTCTGACCAGGGCTTCTACCTCGGCGATCACGGCTGGTTCGATAAACGTTTCATGTATGAGGAATCATACCGGATGCCCCTGCTCGCCCGCTGGCCGGGTGTGATTAAACCAGGCAGCGTCAACAAAGACCTGGTCTCCAACCTCGATTTCGCGGAAACCTTTCTGAACATCGCTGGAGCGCCGATTCCCTCCGACATGCAGGGGGTCAGCCTGGTGCCCCTCTTTAAAGGTGATGAAACGGACTGGCGCAAGAGCCTGTATTATCACTACTACGAATTCTACAACGACCGCCGTTCAGCCCATATGGTTCGTCGGCACAACGGGGTTCGTACTAAACGCTATAAGCTGATTCACTTCTATAACCTCGGGGAATGGGAACTCTACGACCTGGAAAAAGATCCCCACGAAATGCGCAGCGTGTACGACGATCCCGCTTATGCCCCCATCGTCAAAGAGCTCAAAACGGAACTCAAACGCCTGCAGAAACAGTACAAAGTCCCTGATGACACAGGCTCGGTCGAGAAAGATCCTCCGTCCCTGTATCTCAAACCACGGAACAGCGGGACTCCACAGAAAAAACGGGCTCCTAAACAGAAGAAGCAGTAACACACTCACTGCCGGTGCTGCTCAGGCTTCCGGGATCCGTTCAAAGCGGATCCCGGCCACAGCATATTGTCGCGCCCCGAGATCCCATCGCCAGGGGGGCAACATCTCCACGTTCTGAACCAGTCGCGCCAGGGGTGCATTCCCCTGCAGTTGAGCCAGCAGAATACCGGGATGCACACCATGAAAAAAATTGCGGGAGGAAAGCAGCTGCGAGAGATATTGCGTGAACTGAAAGTCTGGCACCTGCTTCAGATCCGCAGCCGACTCTGAAGAAACAAAATCGCTCACAATGAAACCAGCGCCTCCGGGAGTGATCAGTTCCACGACCGTTCGGTAATGCTGGGCGCGGACCGCTTTCATCAACTCTTCAAAGCGGGGATCGGTCTCGCCGATCGCATTGACGACCTGCAGAATCAGCTGGCTCAGGATACAGGTGGAACAGACAACATCAAATGGGCCGGGCAACTCCAGAGGAGTCGTTCTCGAAAGACGCTCCCGAATTTCATCCAGCACTGCTTCAGAAGAATTTTCATCCTGTGCCAGTGCCGCCAGCTGCTGACCAGCGCCGGTCAGATCCCCCACATGACAGACAACTGCGGCCTCACCGGAAACACCCTGAGCCTCAATGGCATAGTCCAGCGCACTCTGGTCCAGATCGACCAGATGAACCTCACTGTACACCTGCAGCAACTGTTTCAGATCGAGATCGTTACAGTTCCCCGCCCCCAGCACACAGAGTCGCCCTCCTTGTGCCCCGGGTAGCCGTTTCAGATTCCCGGTGACGGTCTCACGGTGCTGTTTTGCTGCGTCCCAGTTGGGACGGCTGGCCTGATTAAATCGATACTCTTCCTCAAATAACGGATTCATTAACTTTGTCTGGACGCTCCGGAATTCTTAGCGGTCTCACTGGTTATACAGGTCAGTTTAACTGTAGTTCCTGCACCAGATATATCAATCGAAAACTGAGGAGAAATGCATTTTTGGCTACCACTAAAGCGGTTCTTCAGCCAAACTAATGCATATTTCGCAAGAACTCTCTTCATAAGTCTGATTGTCCACCGTAATGTTATTCTTTGTATTTGCCTGCTCTGTCCCTGCTTTTGTAATTTCATTCCTGGCTACGGCACTCATGCGCAAACTCGCACCGCGCTGGGGACTCATCGACCAGCCGGCCCACCGGAAAGTGCATGTCACCCCCACCCCACTGGGCGGGGGAGTCGGAATCTGGATGGGGGTTGTGATTCCCATCGCCTCCGCGCAGTTAATCGCCTTCCTGATCCTGAAATCGGGGATCACGCCTGCCTGGCTGCCGCGGGAACTGACCCCGCACCTGGAAGGGGTCCTGTATCGTTCTCAGCAGCTCTGGATGGTTCTCGGAGGCGGAACGGTACTCGCTGTGATGGGACTGCTCGATGACAGATTCAATATTTCCTGGAAACCGCGTCTGATCATTCAACTGCTCGTCGCCATCGGACTCGTCCTGGGTGGTGTGCGGGGGACACTTTTCGTGCAGCAACCCTGGGTGGGCATGGCATTGACGGTTGTCTGGATTATTGTCCTCGTCAATTCCCTGAACTTCCTGGATA